>NZ_JBEOSA010000027.1:0-102460 GCF_040302625.1 Kitasatospora sp. NPDC097643
CGACGACGCCGCTGGTGGCCGTCCACGGGGCGGCGGAGCCGGTCTCGAAGCCCTGGTTGCCCAGCAGCTGGGCCGGGGTGCAGTTGCCGCCGGTGCTGGAGACGGCCCAACTGAAGCTGGTGCTCCCGCTCTTGCCGGCCGAGTCCTTCACCGTCACGGTCACGGTCGAGGTCCCCGCGGTGGTCACGGTGCCGCTGATCACACCGGTGGAGGAGTTGATCGACAGCCCGGCCGGCAGGCCCGTGGCGCTGTAGGACAGCGGCGCGGTGCCGCCCGAGGCGTTGATCTGCAGGTTGACCGAACCGCCCACCGTGGTGGACTGGTTACCGGGGTTGCTCACCGACACGGCGCTGCCGGCGGGCTTGGTGAGCAGGCAGCCGCTGACGTTGAGGTCGATCACCCGGCCGCTGCCCAGGCAGGTGGTGAACCAGTACGTCTCCTCGCCGTAGCTCTGGCCCTTGGTGACCGTGGTGGTGCCGTCGGCCGCGACCTCGCACGGGTTGTTGAGGGTGCACATCTCACCGTCGTCGTTGCCGGTGTTGTTGATGCCGATGATCCGCCCGCTCGCGGAGTCGACGATCGGCGAACCGGAGGTGCCGTGCGTGGTGTTGCAGCCGGAGTTGTAGCGCAGCGAGTCGTGCCAGGTCCACTGGTCCTCGCGCAGGGTGGGCACGAACCCGTTGACGGAGCAGTTCCAGGTCTGCTTCCAGTACCCGGAGGGGATGTACATCGCGGCGCCGTCGACCGGGTGCGCGTCGCTGATGGTCAGCGCGGTGGCCCCGTACTTGGAGCTGATCGAGCCGTAGGTGTCGGTGAGTTCGTAGAGCGCGACGTCGGTGCCGGTCATCGTCGCGTAGAGCACCTTGTCGGCCTGGACGGTGCCCAGGCTGTTGCCGGCGCCGTCGAGCAGGGTGCCGGTGCGGCTGCTGCCGGCGTTCTGGATCACCTCGCCGGGCCCGGGCATGGTGGGCAGGCAGTGGCCGTTGGTGAGCATCAGCGCGCGGTCGCCGGAGACCGAGGTGGGGTAACGGACCAGCGAGGCGGAGCAGTTGCTCAGGGCGATGGTGGAGGTCAGGTCGGCCGCCTGCACGGCGTGCGCGGGGGCGGCGGCGAGGGTCAGCCCGCCCGCGACGACGGCGCTGACGCCGGCCATCGCGACAACTCTCTTCAGCATGGCTCTCCTTGTGGGGGATCGCGGGCTGCTCGACTGGTCGCCGAGGCCCACGCCGCACGAAAGTGCCATGACCACTTCAAGGGGGTCAACCGTTGTGACCGAACTCGCCACCGGGAATCGGCAGTTGTGACACGCGCTGTCAGGTACGCATCGCCACAAGTCGGTTCATGGCGGGCGCGGGCGGCACTGCACGGCGCCACCCGTGCCCGCTCCGCGTACCGACGGACCGACTACGGCTGCGGGAAGTTGTTCGCGTCCACGTCGTCGGTCTTGGCGTTGCCGCCGAGCGTCGGCTGGAGCGTGATCGACCAGGAGGTCGCCGTCCGGCCGGTCTCGAACGCCAGCGTGTCCTGGAACTTGGTGAACCGGCAGTTCTGCGTGAACGCCTTCGCGTCGGAGTCCCAGTCCACCCCGCCGGCGAAGAAGACCTCGTACGTGCCGTCCTCGATCCCCTCGATGCTGGCCTTCTCCCCCTTGGCCACGTACACCGAGTGCACCGACTTGCCGTTCAGCGCGAGCGAGACCACCGCGTCCGACTTGCCGCCGTTGTCGACCTTGAACACGCCCTCGCCGCGCAGCCGGCCCTCGCGCACCAGCGTGCCGTTCTCCAGCGTGCGGGTCTGCGCCTTCGGCGTCTCCGGCACGGTGAAGGTCGTCTGGTAGCCGGCCGCGGTCAGCTTCGTCAGCGCCGCCGGCACCGTCTTCAGGCCCTCGGACTGGCCGAACTCCGCGAGGGCGGAGCTCACCGCGCAGACGTTCTTCTTGGTGATGTCGCCCCGGACCTTGGCCGCGTCGCCGGAGAGCTTCCGCAGTGCCGGGATCAGCTCGGCCTGCCCGGCCACCGCCCCGGCCGGCGTGAAGTAGCTGGTGGGCAGGCCGTTGGCGCCCTTCTGGGCGGCCTGGTCGAGCGCGCCGAGCGCGGCGTTCAGCTCGGTCAGGTTCTTCGCCGCGGCGATCTGGACCAGGGCGGCGTTGACCGGGTCGACCTGCCTGCTGAGCGCCGGGCCGTACGGCGGAACGGTCGGCGTCCAGGTCGCCGTCGGCGTGACCGTGGCCGTCGCGGCGGTCGACGCGGGCGGGACGGCCGACGGCGCGCCCGTGGTCGCCGTGCTCCCCCCGCCGCTGGAACAGGCCGCGAGCAGCAGCGCGGCGCCGACGGCCAGACCGGCCCTGGTGATGGATGTCATGGAATCCCGCCCCCCGGTGATGTCCCGTGCACACAGCGTGCACATCCCCGCGGACATGGTCCCGAGCCCGCGCGGGAAGGTCAACCGGATTGGAGAACTCCCGGAACGGCGGGCACCAGAGGAGTAAGGGGAGCGAGGGGGCCGGGGGGTCGGGGGGTTGGGAGGGGTCAGGGCCCCCCGCAGCGCGCCCGCCCAGGTCAACTACGATCGGGCTCGTGCTCAGTCTCACCGGACTCCCCCTCCAGATCATCGCCTCGGTCGTCGCGATCGCCGTCTTCGCCGCCACCATGTGGCTCTGGCCGCGGTTCGGCGGCAAGGGCTGGAAGTCCTGGACGGGACGGGTCGGCGCCTTCCTCGCCACCCAGCTCGCCGTCCTGGTCGCGATGGGCCTGATCGCCAACGGCTACTTCGGCTTCTACAGCTCCTGGAGCGACCTGCTGGGCACCAACGGCAAGCTCGGCACGGTCGTCGACCACAACCCGAACGCCGCCCTCGCCGTCACCGGCGAGCAGAGCTTCTACTCGGCCCAGGGGTCGGACCGCGAGCGCTCCGGGCTGATCCAGAAGGTCGCCGTCAAAGGAGCCGCCAGCGGCCTGAGCAACGAGTCCTACGTCTACCTGCCGCCGCAGTACTTCCAGCCGGCCTACGCGCAGCAGAAGTTCCCGATGGCCCTGGTGCTCACCGGCTACCCGGGCACCCCGGAGAAGCTGATCTCGCTGATGCAGTACCCGGCGTCCGCCCTCGCCGCGATCGAGCAGAAGAAGCTGCCGCCGACCATCCTGGTGATGACGCGCCCCACCCTCGTCGGCAACCGGGACACCGAGTGCGTCGACGTCCCCGGCGGCCCCCAGACGGAGACCTTCTTCACCAGCGACCTGCCCCGGGCCCTCGCCACCACCTACCGGATCGGCACCGACCCGGCGAACCGGGCCGTGATCGGCAACTCGACCGGCGGCTACTGCGCGCTCAAGTTCGCGCTGCGCAAGCCCGACTCCTACCGCGCGGCGGTCGCCCTCTCCGGCTACTACAGCGCCGCCCACGACGAGACCACCGGCGACCTGTTCGGCGGCAACGACCGGCTCAAGCAGGAGAACGACCTGCTGTGGCGGCTGAAGAACCAGCCGGCCGCCCCCGTCTCCCTGCTGCTCACCACCGCCAACGACGAGAACAACTACGACGAGACCCAGGCGATGGTCGGTGCGTTCAAGAGCCCGACCAAGCTCTCCACCATCACCCTGGACACCGGCGGCCACAACTTCCACACCTGGACCCGGGAGATCCCGCCGGCCCTGGAGTGGCTGGGCAAGCACCTCACGATGCCCCAGGCGGCCTGAACGAGGCCCCAGTCGGCCTGACACCCCGTCCGTCGGCCCTCCGGCCGGCGGCTCCGGGGAGATCACACCCGCCTCACAGCCCCGTCTCACCCTCCTCTCAGCCGCGCCACGCACCGTATGGCGCATGACCACGACCAGCTACACCCCTCCGGCCGGCGACCCGTGGCCCGAAGCGGCGGACTACCCGCCGCCGGAGGTGCCGCAGCCGGCCGCCGCCCCGCCCGAGGCGGCGCCGCTCTTCGCCGAGCAGCCCCTGCCGCCCACCGGCCCCAAGGGCCCGGCCTCCTGGTCCGGGCGGCTGCGCACCCTGCCCGCCCGGGCCTGGCGCGGCCGCGCCGACGACCCGCGCTGGGTGCGCCCCGCGCTGCTGGCACTGCTGGCCGCGACCGCCGTCCTCTACCTCTGGGGCCTCAGCGCCTCCGGCTGGGCCAACGCCTTCTACTCGGCCGCCGTCCAGGCCGGCAGCCAGAGCTGGAAGGCCCTCTTCTTCGGCTCCTCCGACGCCGGCAACTTCATCACCGTCGACAAGCCCCCGCTGTCGCTCTGGCCGATGGCGATCTCCGCGCGGATCTTCGGACTCTCCTCCTGGTCCGTCCTCGCCCCGCAGGCGCTGATGGGGGCGGCCACCGTCGGCGTCCTGTACGCGACCGTGCGCCGCCGGTTCTCCCCGCTCGGCGGCCTGCTGGCCGGGGCCGCGCTGGCACTGACCCCGGTCGCGGCGCTGATGTTCCGCTTCAACAACCCGGACGCGCTGCTGGTGCTGCTGCTCACCCTGTCCGCGTACGGGCTGGTGCGGGCCACCGAGGCGGCGAGCACCCGGTGGCTGGTGTTCACCGGGGTGATGTTCGGGCTGGCGTTCCTGACCAAGACCTTGCAGGCCTTCCTGATCCTGCCCGCCTTCGCGGCGGTCTACCTGGTCGTCGCGCCCACCGGCTTCTGGCGGCGGGTGCGGCAGGTACTGCTCGCCGGGGCGGCGATGGTGGTCGCGGGCGGCTGGTGGGTGGCGGTCGTCGAACTGCTGCCGGCCTCGGCCCGCCCGTACGTCGGCGGCTCGCAGGACAACAGCTTCCTCTCCCTCACCTTCGGCTACAACGGCCTCGGCCGGATCAACGGCGACGAGACCGGCAGCGTGGGCGGCGGCGGACGGCTGCCGGCCGGCATCGAGGCGCCGCCCGGCGGGATGCGCGGGCGTGGCTGGGGCGAGACCGGCATCACCCGGCTGTTCGACGGCGACATCGGCGGGCAGATCGCCTGGCTGCTGCCCGCCGCACTGATCCTGCTGGTCGCCGCGCTCTGGGCGACCCGCCGCTACGCCCGCACCGACACCGCCCGCGCGGCGTTCCTGGTCTGGGGCGGCTGGCTGCTCTCCACCGCGCTGATCTTCAGCTTCATGTCCGGGATCTTCCACCAGTACTACACGGTGGCCCTCGCCCCGGCCGTCGCGGCGCTGGTCGGCATGGGCGTGGACGGGCTCTGGCGGGCCCGGCACCGACTGCCGTACGCGCTGGTGCTGGCGGCCGCCCTCGCGGTGACGGCCGGGTGGGCGTTCGTGCTGCTCGGGCGCAGCGGGCAGTTCCTGCCCTGGCTGCGCTGGGCGGTGCTGGTCGGCGGGCTGGTGGCGGCGGTCGCGCTGGCGGCCGGGCCGCTCGTCGCGCGCTTCGGCGGACACCTCGGTGAGCGGCTCACCGGGCGCGCCGGGGCGCGGATCGCCTCGGTGGCGGGCCTGGTGGGCCTGGCGGCGGCGCTCGGCGGTCCGGCGGCGTACGCGGTGGACACCGTGAACACCCCGCACACCGGCTCGATCGTGACGGCCGGGCCGGCCGTGTCGGGCGCGTTCGGCCCGGGCGGCGGCGGGCGGCGCGGCGGGCCGGGCGGGCCGGGCTTCGCGGGCAACGGCCGGGTGTTCGTGCCGGCGCCGGGCGGCCAGGGCGGCCAGGGCGGCCAGGGCGGCCAGGGCGGCGCCCAGGGGTCCAACGGCGGCTTCCCCGGCGGCAACGGCTTCCCGGGCGGCAACGGCGGCTTCCCGGGCGGCGGTTGGAACGGTGCGGGCGGCGCGAACGGGACCGGCGGCGCGAACGGGACGGGCGGGCGTCACGAGCGCGGCGGCACCACCGGCCAGGGCGGCACCCAGCCGGGCCCGGAGGGCATCGGCGGTACGACCGGCGGCCCCGGCGGCATGGGCGGCCCCGGCGGGATGGGTGGCCCCGGCGGCATGGGCGGTCTGCTCGGCGGCACCAAGGTGAGCGAGGAGGCGGCCGGGCTGCTCGAGCAGGACGCCGACCAGTACACCTGGGCGGCCGCCACCAGCGGCTCGCAGAACGCCGCCAGCTACCAACTCGCCACCGGCAAGCCGGTGATGGCCCTCGGCGGCTTCAACGGCACCGACCCGTCGCTCAGCCTGAGCGCCTTCCAGAAGTACGTCCAGGAAGGCAAGGTGCACTGGTTCATCGGCGGCGGCAGCCGGCGCATGGCCGGCACCGGTACGAACGGCGGCACGAACGGCGGTCCGAGCACCGGTACGAACGGCGGCGCGAACGGCGAGGCGAAGGAGTCCGAGACCGCCCAGATCGAGAACTGGGTGACCAGCCACTTCACCGCGAAGACGGTCGGCTCGGCCACCTTCTACGACCTGACCGCCCCGACCTCCTGACACCGGGCGCAAGAGAAGGGGGCGCATCGCACACGCGGTGCGCCCCCTTCCGCGTGCCCGCGCTCAGTCCGACGGGCAGTGCGTCCCGGCGGCCGGCAGCGTCCCGTCCACCAGGAAGTCCGCCACCGCCTCCCGCACGCACCCGCTCTTGTCGTACGCCGTGTGCCCGTCGCCGTCCCGGGTGAGCAGCACCGCGTGGGCGAAGCCGGCGGCCATCCGCTGCGCCCAGACGTAGGGCGTGACCGGGTCGCCGGTGGAGCCGATCACCAGGATCGTGGCACTGTCCTCGGCCCGGATCCGGGCCGGCCGCTCGGCCGTGCGGAACGGCCAGCGGCGGCAGTCCGGTTCGAGCAGCGCCGCCCGGTCGTCGTGCCGGCCGACCAGCGGGGCGCGGACGGCGAGTTCGGCCCGGGCCGCACGGAGCTCCTCCTCGGTCGGGGCCATCAGGGCGTCCGCGCAGGTGATGGCGGCGAAGGCGTCCGCGGGGGCGGAGTAACCGCCGTCCTCCTCATGGCCGTTGGCGCCGTCGGCGAGCCGGAGCAGCTCCCCCGCGTCGCCGTGGTCGAGGGCCGGTTCGAGGGCCTGCCGCAGCCGGCCCCAGGAGCGGCTGCCGTTGTAGAGGACGTCGAGGGCGCCGGTCCAGGCGAGGGTGGCGGTGAGCAGGCGGCCGTCCTCGGTGGGCAGCGGGTGGTCCCGCAGGCCGTCGAGGAAGTCGGCGAGCCGGCCGGGGGCGGCGGCCCGGTCCTGGCCGAGCGGGCACTCGGGCCGGGTCGCGCAGTCGGCGGCGAAGGCGCGCAGGGCGGTCTCGGCCGCGGCGGCGGTCTCGCCGTTCAGCCGGACGGGGTCGAGGCTGCGTTCGACCGAGCCGTCCAGCGCGAGGTGGCCGGTGCGGGTCGGGAACTCCTCGGCGTAGAGCGCGCCGAGGTAGGTGCCGTAGGAGCTGCCGAGGAAGTCGAGCCGCGGTTCGCCGAGCGCGCCGCGCAGCACGTCCATGTCGCGGGCGCTGTCGCGGGTGCCGAGGTGGGGCAGCAGCGCGGCGTGCTTGGCCTGGCAGGCGTCGGCGAGGACGCGGCCCCGGTCGTAGCCGGGGTCGTCACTGCTGGTCCACTCGTCCCGGGTGCGGTCGTCGAGGCAGTGGACGGGGGTGGTGCGCCCGGCGCCGCGCGGGTCGAAGCCGACCAGGTCGAAGTGGTCGGACAGCGCGCCGCGGTAGGCCTTCCAGCCCGAACGCACCTGGTCGACACCGGAGTTGCCGGGCCCGCCGGGGTTGAGCACCAGCGTGCCGACCCGCTCCCCGGCCCGGGTGGCCCGCAGCCGGGCCACGGCCACCTTGATGGTCCGCCCGCCCGGGTCGGCGTAGTCCAGCGGCACCTTGAGCGTGGTGCACTCGACGGCCGGGTCACCGTCCGCGGGGTCCGGCTGGTCCGGGCACTCCGCCCAGTCGAGCCGCTGCCCGTACAGCGCCTTCAGCTCCGGGGCGGCCCCGTCGGGCGCCGTCGTCTCGCGGTCCGCCCGGTCCGGCCGCGGCGGCTGGGACGGCACGGTGCAGCCAGCCGCCAGGAGCAGGGCGACGGTGAGCAGGGCACGGCGGGAGCGCCGGAGTGTCAACAGGGGCACGGTCCACGAATACCATCCGTGCCCGGCCTCGTTCGCACCCGCCCCTGCCCTCCCACCTGCCTCTCCCGCCCCGTCGTCTCCCGGTCAGCCGCCGATCGCGGACATCGGGCGGTCGGGCTGGACGAAATCCGCGGAGTTGATGGCGTGTCCGGGGCCCTTGCGGGCGATGGTGGCGCGCCAGGCCTCCTCGATCCGTCCGTCGTCGGCGCCGCCGCGCAGCAGGGCGCGCAGGTCGGACTCCTCGGTGGCGAACAGGCAGTTGCGCAGCTGGCCGTCGGCGGTGAGCCGGACCCGGTCGCAGCCGCCGCAGAACGGGCGGGTGACGGAGGCGATCACGCCGATCACGGTGTGGGTGCCGGCGATCCGCCACTCCTCGGCGGGCGGGGTGCCGCCCGCGCCGGGCCGGACGCCGTCCAGCGGGTGGTGCCGGTCGACCGGGACGAGCTCCCAGCGGCGGCCGAGCACGGCGAGGATCTCGTCGGCGGTGACCATCGTCGAGCGGTCCCAGGCGCCCTGCGCGTCCAGCGGCATGGACTCGATGAAGCGCATCCGGTAGCCGTGCGCGAGCGCGAACTCGGCCAGCGGCACGATCTCGTCGTCGTTGACGCCGCGCACCGGGACGGCGTTGACCTTGACCGGGGCGAGCCCGGCGGCCTGCGCGGCGGCGAGGCCCGCGAACACGTCGGCGATCCGGTCCCGGCGGGTGATCGCGGCGTACCGGTCGGCCCGCAGGGTGTCCAGGCTGACGTTCACCCGGTGCAGTCCGGCCTCGCGCAGCGCGACGGCGGTGCGGGCCAGCCCGATGCCGTTGGTGGTGAGCGAGACCTCCGGGCCGAGCGCGGCGATCCGCCCGACCAGCTCCGGCAGGCCGCGGCGCAGCAGCGGTTCGCCGCCGGTGAGCCGGACGGAGGCGATGCCCAGCCGCTCGACGGCGATCCGCACCAGCCGTACCACCTCGTCGTCGCTCAGGACCTCGGCCTTGGGCAGCCAGTTGAGGCCCTCGGCCGGCATGCAGTAGGTGCAGCGCAGGTTGCAACGGTCGGTGAGCGAGACCCGCAGGTCGGTGTGGACCCTGCCGAAGCGGTCCAGCAGCGGGCGCGGTGCGGTGTTCATCGACTCAGTACAGGGCCCAGCGGACCGTACCGCCAGCGGCCGAACCACCGGGGACCCGCCGCGACCTGCGGGTTCTCCTTGTGGATTCGTACAACTGTGAGTTCCTACGGCTGCGCGGCGGCGGCCCGGGCAGGCAGGCTGGGCGCATGCAGCCCCCGCAGCCCTTCCGCTCCCAGTCCGACGCCCCGCCGCCCCTCGGCCCGCGGCCGTCCGCCGACCGCTCGGGGCCCGTCGCCGCGCTGGTCCTGGCCGCCGGGGGCGGGCGGCGGCTGGGCGGCCGGCCCAAGGCGCTGATCCGCTACGCCGGGCGGCCGCTGGTCGAGCACGCGGTGGCCGTGGTCCGGGCCGGTGGCTGCCCGGACGTCACGGTGGTGCTGGGCGCGGACGGCGACCGGGTCCGCTCCACCGCGCACCTGCCGGGCTGCCGGCTGGTCGCCAACCCGGACTGGGCGGGCGGCATGGGCTCCTCGCTGCGCGCCGGGCTGGCCGCGCTGCCGCCGGAGGTGTCGGCGGTGCTGGTGATGCTGGTGGACACCCCGGGCGTCACCCCGGCCGCGGTGGCCCGGCTGCTGGCCGCCCACCGGGCGGGCGCCGACCTGGCCGCGGCCGGGTACCACGGGCGGCGCGGGCACCCGGTGCTGATCGGCACCCGGCACTTCGCGGAGGCGGCGGCGGGCGCGAGCGGGGACGCGGGCGCGCGGGCGCTGCTGGCCGCGCACGCGGACGAGATCGCGCTGGTCGAGTGCGCCGACGTCGCCGTCCCGGACGACCTGGACACCCCCGCCGACCTGGCTCGCTGGTCGGCCGGCTGACCGGATCCGGGCCGCACGGGCGTTCCGTCCGGGGCATCCGCACCGCGCCGTACGGGCCTCCGACGCGCGCCACCCGGGCCTCCGAGGCGCGCCGTACGGGCGTCCGCAGCGTGCCGTACGGGCGTCCGATTCGTCCCGACCGGGCACCGATCGGGCGCATACCCCTGATCCGTCCCTGAGGATTGCCCCATTCCGCGCCGGGCGCCCCTCCTTTCGGGGAGCATGGAAACCGTCCCACCACCCGACTCGAACGGACGGAGCCCGCGATGGCCGGACTGCCCGACGACTTCACCGGACACGACCCCGCTCGGCAAGGGCCGGGGGTGGGCGGTGGCGCCCGGGCGATCCGCTGCCCCGCCTGCCGTCGCGAGCACCTGTACGAGCCGCCGTCGCTGCCCTGCCCGTGCGGCGCCTCGCTGAAGGTGCCGCTGCTGCGCGGCGGAGTGCCGGTGCAGGTCCGGTTCCGGTCCTGGGAGGACTCCTGGCTGAGCATGCGCTGCCCGCACTGCGGCCGCTCCGACCAGTGGCCGCAGCCCGAGTTCACCTGCAACTGCGGCGCCACCGTACGGCTGCCGGTGGACCGCGCCACCCGGCTCGGCGGCGGCACCGCCGCCCCGCTGGCCGGCCCCGGCCCGCAGACCTCCCGCCCGCACCCGGCCCACCCGATGGGCGCCCCGGTGCCGGCCCCGCCCACCAGCCCCGCCGGCCCGAGCGGCCCCGCCGGCCCGGCCCGCCCGTTCCGCCACCGCGCGCCGTTCCGCCCGCACCCGGTGCGCACCTCGCAGGACGCGGTGTTCACCGCCGCCCGCTACCTGGAGTGGCTGGGCTTCGACGACCTGGAGCTGACCGAGGCCCAGGAGCGCGACGGGGTCACCCTGCTGGGCAGCCGGATGGTCGCCCAGGTGGACACCTGGACCGAACCGGCCGACGTGAAGTCGGTGGAGTGCCTGTGGCTCCAGACCCTGCACGCCGAGGAGATGGCGGCCGCGATGTTCACCCTGGCCGGTTACTCGCACCAGGCCACCGTGCGCGGCGAGCAGCTGCTGGTCGCCCTGTTCAGCCTGGACCTGGCCGGCGTCCCGCAGCCCGCGAACGGCGCCGCCGAGGCCCTGATGGAGACCGGCTGGACCTCCTGAACCACCCACCCCTCCACTAGATCATCTCCTCGCCGAATGCAATAACCTGCGCTCGTGATCTGGTGCACAAGCTCACCCCCGTGTTGAATTGCCGCCACAGCGCGGGCCGTGGGCCTGTGTCGACGCTGCCCTGGCGGGCGTGCGCCCACAGACCCTCAGGGGCAGGCCCGCGCCCTTGCCGGATGGCGCACACAAGGAGGTGGCGTTGTCGGAGCACGGATCGTTGTCGGAGCACGGTTGGGGCCCGGGCGGCCCGGACCGGCGGGGGCGGGCCGCAGCGGAGGAGCCGGGGGACACCGTGTGGCGGCTGCGCTCCCGGGGGTGCTGGCAGGAGGCCGCCGAACTGTTACGGCCGGCCGCCGAGCGGGATCCCACCGCGGCCCTCGGCCGGGCCGAACTCCTCATCGAGCAGTGCCTGTTCACCGCCGCCCACTGGACGGCGGCGGAGCAGGCACTGCGACTGGCGGAGGCCGTGGTGACCACCACCGAGCAACGCGCGGCCGCCGCCTGCGCCCGCGGGTTCCTGGCGTACGTGGCCAGCGTGCTCGGCCCGCGGGACCGGCTGGACGAGGCGCAGGCCGCGCTCGGCCGCACCTCGGCCCTGCTGCCGCCGGACGCACCGGGCCGCCCGCTGCTGGACTTCCGCCGCGGACTGGTCGCCGAGAACCTGCTGCGCGACCGCGGCGCCGCCTGGATCGCCTACCGCCGGGCGCACGAGGGCGCGGGCGAGCGCGGGGACGAACTGCTGCGCTCCTACACCTGGCGGCACCTGGCCGCGCTGGCGCTGGCCCGGGGGGACCGCGGGCACGCCCGCGAGGGCTTCGACGCCTCGCTGCGGCTGCGTGAGCAACTCGGCTTCACGGTGGGGGTGGCGCCGGCGCTCGCGGCGCTCGCCGAGGTGTCCGATCCGCCGGAGGCCGCACGGCTGCGCGCCGAGGCGGCCCGGCTGGTGCACGCGCTGGGCGGGGTGCCGGTGTGGCTCGCACGCCAGTTGGGCGGCGTCCGCGCGCCGGGTGCGCCCGCTGAAACCCGCTCAGGTCCTGCGCCGGGACTGCCATCGGGGCTGCCGTCGGGACTTGCTCCGGGACTTGCTCCGGGGCCTCCCCCCGGGCTTCCCCCGGAAGGACGCATCGAACGGGAGCCCCGGGGAACAATCAGCTAAGGTGAGCCTAACCTGGCCGGGGTGAGCAGCGCCTCGGCCGGGTCGCCTTGCCGTTCCCCGGGCTCCGCCGTGCCCCGGTCCGGCCGGCCCGGCGGGGGACGCCCCGGCCGGGGACCGCCGGGCGGTCATCGGCGGCCTCCGGTCGACCCGATGGGGCCCCGCCCATGACCGTGAGCAGCAGCACCCGGCCCGGCCCCGCGCCGCGCGCCCCCCACACCTCCGAGGCGCACACCCCCGGCCCCGCGGCCGGCTCCCCCGCCCCCTCCCTCGGCCCGACGGCCGCCTCCCCGAACCCGAACCCGGACCCGGCCCCGGCCCCCGGCACGGCCGCGTACCACCGGCTGTCCCTGCTCGCCCCGCTGCTGCGGGTGCGCTGCGGCCCGCCCCGGCGCGGCGACGGCTGGATCCCCGCCGCCGACCTGACCGTCCGGCCCGAGGCGGTGCGCGAGCTGATCGCCCACGACGCCCGGCAGGGCCTGGCCCGCTACGGGCGGCCGCTGCGCCCGGACGTGGCGGCCGGCTTCGGCCTGCACCGCCTGGTCTGGCCGGTCTCGCTGCTGTTCACCGCACCCTGGTTCCTGGAGCGGCGGGTCCCGCTGGCGACCCCGGCCGACGTCGCGCTGCGCCGGGGGCGGACCATCGGCGCCACCACCGAACTGACGGTCCGTCCGGGCGCCTTCGCCTGTCTGCCGGACGACCCGGCCGCCGCCGCGCCGCAGGCCCGTACGGTGCCGGACGAGCCCGCACTGGCCGCCGAACTCCGCACCGCCCTGGGCGACTTCCTGACCCCGCTGCTGGCCGCGTTCCGCCCCGAGGTGCGGCGCGGGCCGCGGGTGCTCTGGGCGATGGCCACCGACGCGGTGGTCGAGGGGCTCTGGTACGTCGGCGGACTGCTCGGCGAGCAGGACCGGGCGCGCGCCGAACTGTCCGCGCTGCTGGCGCCCGGCCCGCCCGCCGCCGCACCCGCGTGCGCGCCCGGCGCGCCCGGCGGCTCCGCCCCCGCCCCGACCCCCTTCGCCCCGGGCGCGGGCTTCGCGCCGGGGGCGGCCCCGGGTGACGACGCTTCGGATCCTTCGGGTACCGACCGGGCCCGGGCCAGCTGCTGCCTCGTGTACACCGTGCGACCGGAGGCCATGTGCGGCGGCTGCCCCCGCGTCATGCGAAGTTGACGAAAAGGCGTACGAATTCCTCACCGGAAAGCCCGGAATTCCGGGAATCGCCTGCTTCACATTCATACGAAAATGCGATTGCGCAGGGCCGGGAAATCCCTCTCCTCAGCGCATTGACGGAGAATCAGCCATTCCCCAGCCGAGCATCCGTCATGATGGTCCCCGCCATCACGACGCAGGAACGCGACGCAGGAAAGCGAGGCTGGTTCCGGCGATGAAATTGTCCGACATACCGCTCGGCTGGGCCGTCACCGGAGGCGCGGGGCTGCTGGTCAGCGCACTCATGGTGGCCCTGGCCCGGAGCCGGGGATCCGCCCCCACCGGTGGCACGGATTCCTGGGAGCGTTCCGAGGAACGGCGCCGCCGCAAGGAATCCCTGTACGGCGCCGCCTCGTACACGCTGCTGTTCTGCTGCGCCGCCGTCGCCGCCGCGCTCTCCTTCCACGGGCTGGTCGGCTTCGGGGTGCAGAACCTCAACCTCTCCGGCGGCTGGGAGTACCTGGTGCCGTTCGGGCTCGACGGCGCCGCGATGTTCTGCTCGGTACTCGCCGTCCGCGAGGCCAGCCACGGCGACGCCGCCCTCGGCTCCCGGCTGCTGGTCTGGCTGTTCGCCGGCGCCTCCGCCTGGTTCAACTGGGTGCACGCCCCGCGCGGCTTCGGCCACGCCGGCGCCCCCCAGTTCTTCTCCGGCATGTCGCTCTCGGCGGCCGTGCTGTTCGACCGGGCCCTCAAGCAGACCCGCCGGGCCGCGCTGCGCGAGCAGGGGCTGGTCCCCCGCCCGCTGCCGCAGATCCGCATCGTCCGCTGGATGCGCGCGCCCCGCGAGACCTACGCGGCCTGGTCGCTGATGCTGCTGGAGGGCGTCCGCAGCCTCGACGAGGCGGTGGACGAGGTCCGCGAGGACCGCCGGGAGAAGATCGTGGAGAAGCAGCGCCGCAAGCTCGCGGGGCGCCGCGAACGGGCGGAGATCCGCGCCATCAACCGCGGCAACGGCGCCTGGCGCGGGCGCGGGAGCGGCGCCGCCGCCCGGCAGTTGGAGTCCGGCTCGGAGCCCGCCATACCCGGCGGGCCCGGGGGCCCGCGCGCGGTCGAGGCCGCCGAGGGCGCCGTCGTCCAGCCCGGCCTGCCGGCCCGGCCGGAGCGGCGCACCATCGACCTCACGCCCGACGAGGACACCGTGGCGCTGCCGCGGCTGGACTCGCTGGAGCGCAAGCTGAAGGACCTGGAGCAGCAGTTCGGATGACCGCGGGCCGCGGGCCCGGTTGACCGACCGTCGGGCGGTGAGGCGGCCCACCGTCCGACGGCCCGGCGGCAAGCGACCTGGCGTCAGGCGGCCGCGGTCCCGCTGAGCTCGAACCACATCCGCTTGCCGGAGCCCCGCGGCTCCACGCCCCAGGCGTCCGCCAGCGCCTCCACCAGCATCAGCCCGCGCCCGGAGGAGGCCTGCTCCCCCGGCGTCCGGCGGGTCGGCCACAGGTCCGACTCGTCCTCCACCTCGACCCGCAGCCGGGCCCGGCCGCCGTCCGTGGCCGGCTCGCGGTAGAGCCGGGCGGTGAACATGGCGTCCCGGTCGGTGTGCCGGATCGCGTTGGTGACCAGCTCGGAGGAGAGCAGCTCGGCGGTGTCGATGAACTCAGCGACGCCCCAACGGCGCAGCGCGTCGCGCAGCTCCGCCCGGACCTCCGCGATCCGCGCCAGGTCCGCCTGGCCGATCCGGCGGCGCAGCTGCTGGGCGGCCAGACCGCCGGCCGGGCCGTCCCAGCGCAGCAGCAACAGCGCTATGTCGTCCTCGCGCTCACTGGAGTCGGCGGCCTGGGAGGCGATCCGCTCGGCCAGCTCCTCCAGCGGGTCGCGGGCCGCCTCCCCGGCGGCCGGCAGCGGTCGGCCGAGCACCCGGGTGAGCCGGGCGACGCCCTCGTCGAGGTCCATGCCGCGGGCCTCGACCAGGCCGTCCGTGCAGAGCACCACGGTCTCGCCCGGGTCCAGGCTGAACCGGGTCACCCGGTACTCCTGGTCCGGATCGATGCCCAGCGGCAGCCCGCCGGCCACCGGCACCACCGTGGCGGTGCCGTCCGCGCGCCGCACCACCGGGTCCAGGTGGCCGGCCCGCACCGCGTAGACCACGCCGTAGTCCACGTTGACCTCGGCGTAGGTGCAGGTCGCGAAGTGGTCGGTGTCCAGGTCGGCGAGGAAGCGGGAGGCGCGGGCCATCACCGCGGCCGGCGGGTGCCCCTCCGCCGCGTAGGCGCGCAGGGCGATCCGCAGCTGCCCCATGATCCCGGCGGCGTGCACGTCGTGGCCCTGGACGTCCCCGATCACCAGGCCGACGTGCCCGCCGGGCAGCGGCACCACGTCGTACCAGTCGCCGCCGATCTGCAGCCCCGAGCCCGCCGCCAGGTAGCGCACCGCCGTGGTCACCCCCGGCACCGACGGCACGGTGCGCGGCAGCATCACCCGCTGGAGGCCGGCCGCCAGCTCGTGCTCGGCGTCGTGCAGCCGGGCCCGGGCCAGCGACTGCGCGACCAGGCCGCCCAGGGTGGTCAGCAGGGTGCGCTCGTCCGCGTCCAGCTCGCGCTCGTCGTCGAAACTGACCACGCAGACGCCGATCGCCCGCCCGCTCGCCACCAGCGGCAGGTACGCCCAGGAGCCGCGGCCGTTGCGGCTGGTCGGCTCCCAGACGTCCGGGTAGCCCGCGCGGTACTCCTCGCGGGTCGAGATGAAGATCGGGGTGCGGTGCTTGAGCGCCTCCGCGGCCGGGTGCCCGGCGGGCAGCACCGTGCGGTCCCAGATCGACAGCGCCTGGGGCCGGTAGCCGGAGGCCCCGAGGATCTGCGCCCGGCCGGCCTCGAAGGAGGCCAGCACCAGGCCGTCCGGCGGCAGCCCGGGCAGCGGCAGCTCGGTGAACACCCGGGCCACGTCACGGACGGTGACCGCTTCGGAGAGGGCGCGCGCCGCCTCCTTGATGAACCGGGAGCGCTCCTCGCGCAGCAGGGCCATCCGGTCCGCGCGGTCGCGCTTGTGCAGCTCGACGGTGGCGTCCCAGACGAAGCCGACCATCCGGGAGGCCCGGCCGAAGGCGTCCGCCAGCACCCGGCCGCGGAAGCGCACCGCGCGCATCGTGCCGTTCGGCCCGACGGTGCGGTAGTACGCGCCGCACTGGCCCAGCTCGGCCACCGCGCGCTCGACCCGGCGGCGCACCACCGGCGCGTCCTCGGGGTGCAGCAGGGCCAGGAAGGAGGCGGCCGTCCGGTCGAAACGGCCCCGGTCCATGGTGTCCAGGCCGATGATCGTGCAGGCCCGCTGGTCGCCCTCCAGGACGTCGCGGCGGATGTCCCAGTCGAAGGAGCCGATGCCGTTGGCAGCCATCGCGGGCTCCAGCCAGTCCGGCATCGAGTCGGCGGAGGACGGCGGCAGCCCGCCGGTCAGCACCGGCGCCAGCCGCCCGGCCGCCAGGCTCGGCGCGGTCCGCAGCGAGTGGCGGCGCACCGCCTGCGCGGGCGGCTTCGCCCGGCCCGTTCCGGCGGTGGTGGGGCCGGCGGGGGTGACTGTGGTGGCGGTGGCGGGGCCGGGCTGTTCGGGGGTGGCGGTGGTGTCGGTGGTGGACGCACCGGGAGGAAGCGCCGGCCCCGGCGACTCGGGCTCAGTGGGCATGCTGCTCCTGCCGCTGCCGTGGCGGACCGCGCCGACCGTCCGGACGGGCCGCGTGGCAGTGTGATCGGGTGCTGCTGGGATGGGTGGTGCTGCGATGGGTGGTGCTCGATCGGCCGGTGCCGACGGGCGGTGGTCAGTCGAGGTTCGGTCTTCCCGCTGCTTCCCGCACGTGGACACACATTCCCACCATCCTGGCCAATGTTCGGCCCAGCGGCAATGGCAACGGGCCGGAAATCTTCCGCTGCGCCTTCTGTTCAGGGCTTCCTTCGACAGCGAATGAATCGTCGACGAACAAGTCTTCCGGTTCGGGGCCGCACCGGCGACGGCAGCCGTCGCTGCCGTTACGGCAGGGCGTCGCTACGGCAGGGCGTCGCTACGGCAGGGCGAGCTCGAACCAGGTGACCTTGCCGTCGCCGCGCAGCTGGACGCCCCAGGCGTCCGCGAGCGCCTCGACCAGCATCAGCCCGCGCCCCGAGGTCGCGTACTCGGCGTCCGGATCGCGACGGCGGCCGGGCAGCCTGGTCACGCCGTCCTGGACCTCGATCCGCAGCCGGAGGTCCGACCCCAGCACCGCGTCGAACACCGCGCCCTTGCCGGTGTGCAGCAGCGCGTTGGTGACCAGCTCGGAGGAGAGCAGCTCGGCGGTGTCGGACAGCTCCGGCACTCCCCAGTGGCTCAGCGCCGAACGCAGCCGTCGGCGGACCGAACCGACCGCGACCAGATCGGCCGGGTCGACCGTCAGGTGCAGCCTGCGGTGCACCGCGCAGCCGGGCTCCTGCGCCCCCGGCAAGGTGGTCCCCGTGCTGCCGGTCGTGCCCT
The DNA here is from genome assembly GCF_040302625.1 of Kitasatospora sp. NPDC097643. NCBI lineage: Bacteria > Bacillati > Actinomycetota > Actinomycetes > Kitasatosporales > Streptomycetaceae > Kitasatospora > Kitasatospora sp. NPDC097643. Next base: position 17,825 of record NZ_JBEOSA010000027.1, read on the forward strand.
GGGAGGGGCCGCCGGACCGGAAGGCGTCGCCCGAACTCGTCCGCTGCCGCGGGAATCGCGACTGACCGTCCATCACCACATGCCCCCGCCCTCGAATCCGGGCCCCCGCCTCCGGATCCCCCGCCGGCCGGGTGGCCCCCTCGTTCTGACCACCCATCCTCATGCCCAGTTGACGGCGTTTGCAACAGTGTGCGTCCGATCACGTGGGGTGAAAGGGGCACGGGGAGGTTCACGTGATCCAACTGCCCGCGCCGGACAGGTTTGCGAAGCGCAGAGGCGGCATTCGAGCCCGCCCCTGCCCGATCCCGCGCACACCCGGCGCCCGGCCACCGGCCCGGGGCGGGCCGGGCGCCCCTACCCGCGCCCGGCGCGCACTCGCCCTTCCCCGCTCTTCGCGCCCCTGTCTCCCAGCCCCTCCATTCACGCCCCCTCCTCACCCCCCTTCCCCGCCCGGCGAGCCGAACCTCCGGGGACGGGCAACGCTGGACAGGGCGGCCGGTCCCGGGTTCAATGGCCCGGAGATGTTTGAACGCCGTTCTAACATCGTCCTGAAGCCGACCCCGTCCCCCCTCCCCGGCGACCGCGAGCGAGGAACCGTGCGACTGACCCCCACCGAGCGGGACCGGCTGCTGATCTTCACAGCAGCCGAGCTGGCCCGCGCCCGCCGCGCCCGGGGCGTACGCCTCAACATCCCCGAGGCGACCGCCCTGATCGCGGACACCGTCTGCGAGGCCGCCCGCGACGGCCGCCGCCTGGCCGAGGCCATCGAGGCCGGCCGCAGCGTGCTGACCGCCGACGACGTCCTCCCCGGCGTGCCGGACGTCGTCACCGTCGTCCAGGTCGAGGCCGTCTTCGACGACGGCACCCGCCTCGCCGTCGTCAACGACCCGTTCAAGGGCGCCGGCTCGCTCGGCGACGAGGCCCCCGGCGGTGCGCTGATCGGCGACGGCGCCGGCTACGACCCGGTCGAGGAGACGGTGGTGCTCCCCGTCCACAACACCTCCGAGGTGCCGATCTCGGTCACCTCGCACTTCCACTTCTTCGAGGCCAACCCCCGGCTGGCCTTCGACCGCGGCGCCGCCTACGGCACCCACCTGGCCGTCCCGGCCGGTTCCTCGGTCCGCTTCGACCCGGGCGCCACCGTCGAGGTCGGCCTGGTGCCGATCGGCGGCGAGCGGGTCGCGATCGGCTTCGCCGGCCTGGTCGACGGCCCCCTCGACGCGCCCGGCGCGAAGGAGGCCGCCCTGGCCAAGGCCCGCGCGACCGGCTACCTGACCACCTTCGACGACGCGGAGGTGCCGTCGTGAGCGAGCGGAGCGAGCAGTTGAACAGAGTCGCCACGCGGGCGTGGTCCGCCGAGCGGAGCGAGGTGGGAGCAGCATGACCGCCATCACCCCGCACGACTACATCTCGGTCCACGGCCCGCGCGCCGGCGACCGCATCCGGCTCGGCGACAGCGGACTGATCGTCCGGGTCGAGTCCGACTCCCAGGCGCCGGGCGACGAGTTCCTGGCCGGCTTCGGCAAGACCGCCCGGGACGGCCTGCACCTGAAGCCCGCGGCCGTCCGGGACACCTGCGACGTGGTGATCAGCAACGTGCTGGTGATCGACGCGATCCAGGGCATCCGCAAGACCTCCATCGGTCTGATCGACGGACGGATCGCCTCGATCGGCCGGGCCGGCAACCCGGACACCCTCGACGGCGTGGACGTCGTCGTCGGCACCGGCACCACGATCGTCTCCGGCGAGGGCCTGATCGCCACCGCCGGCGCCATCGACACCCACGTCCACCTGCTCTCGCCGCGGATCATGGAGGCCTCGCTGGCCTCCGGCGTCACCACGATCATCGGCCAGGAGTTCGGCCCGGTCTGGGGCGTCGGCGTCAACTCGCCCTGGGCGCTGCGGCACGCCTTCAACGCCTTCGACGCCTGGCCGGTCAACATCGGCTTCCTCGGCCGCGGCTCCTCCTCCGACGAGGCCCCGCTGGTCGAGGCGCTGGCCGAGGGCGGCGCGTCCGGCTTCAAGGTGCACGAGGACATGGGCGCGCACACCCGCGCCCTGGACACCGCGCTGCGCGTCGCCGAGGAGTACGACGTCCAAGTCGCCCTGCACACCGACGGGTTGAACGAGTGCCTGTCGGTCGAGGACACCCTCAAGGTGCTGGAGGGCCGGACCATCCACGCCTTCCACATCGAGGGCTGCGGCGGCGGACACGTCCCCAACGTGCTCAAGATGGCCGGCGTGCCGAACGTCATCGGCTCCTCCACCAACCCCACCCTGCCGTTCGGCCGCGACGCCCTGGGCGAGCACTTCGGCATGATCGTCTCGGCGCACGACCTCAAGGTCGACCTGCCCGGCGACGCCGCCATGGCCCGCGACCGCATCCGGGCCGGCACCATGGGCGCCGAGGACGTGCTGCACGACCTCGGGGTCATCGGCATCACCTCCTCCGACGCCCAGGGCATGGGCCGGGCCGGCGAGACCGTGCGCCGCACCTTCGCCATGGCCGGCAAGATGAAGGCCGAACTCGGCCCGCTCGACGGCACCGGCTCGTACGGGACGACGGAGGGCGGCGACGACAACGAGCGGGTGCTCCGCTACATCGCCAAGCTGACGATCAACCCGGCCATCGCGCACGGGCTTTCGCACGAGGTCGGCTCGATCGAGGTCGGCAAGCTCGCCGACATCGTGCTCTGGCGCCCCGACCACTTCGGCGCCAAGCCGCAGCTCGTCCTCAAGGCCGGCTTCCCCGCCTACGGCGTGGTCGGCGACCCCAACGCCTCCACCGACCGTTGCGAACCGCTCGTCCTGGGGCCGCAGTTCGGCGCGCACGGCGCCACCGCCGCCGACATCTCGGTGGCCTTCGTGGCCCAGGCGGCCGCCGACGGTGCGTACCTCGACCGCGCCGCCGACGGGCTGCCCACCCGCCGCCGCCGCGTCGGCGTCCGGGGCACCCGCGGCATCGGGCCGCGCGACATGGTGCGCAACGCCCGGGTCGGCCAGGTCGACGTCACCGAGACCGGCCTGGTCTCGCTGGACGGCTCGCCGCTGCGTTCCGAACCCGCGGACAGCGTCTCGCTCAGCCGCCTCTACTTCCTCTGACCCACCCTCACCCTCCTTTCTAGGACTGCCAGATGACCCCCACGCCCGCCTCCCTCGGCTACCGGATGCCCGCCGAGTGGCACCCGCACGACCGCACCTGGATGGCTTTCCCGACCGCCAACCCGACCTTCGACAGCCCCGAGCACCTGCACGCCGGCCGCGAGGCCTGGGCCGCCGTCGCCAACACCATCGTCCGGTACGAGCCGGTCACGCTGGTCGTCAACACCGGCGAGACCGAGGAGGCGCGCAAGTACGTCTCCGAGCAGGTCGAGATCGTCGAACGGCCGCTGGACGACGCCTGGATGCGCGACATCGGCCCGTCCTTCCTGATCGACGGCAAGGGCTCGCTCGCCGCCGCCGACTGGATCTTCAACGGCTGGGGCGCGCAGTCCTGGGCGCGCTGGGACAAGGACCAGCACATCGCCGAGCACATCAGCGAACTGACGGAGGTTCAGCGCTTCGCCTCCCGGCTGATCAACGAGGGCGGCGGCATCCACGTCGACGGCGAGGGCACGGTGCTGGTCACCGAGACCGTTCAGCTCGGCGAGGGCCGCAACGCGGACTGGACCAAGGAGGAGGTCGAGGCCGAGCTGCACGCCTTCCTCGGCACCACCAAGGCGATCTGGCTGCCGCGCGGACTCACCCGCGACTACGACGAGTTCGGCACCCGCGGCCACATCGACATCGTCGCCTCCTTCGTGCGCCCCGGCGTCGTGGTCGCCCACGTCCAGCCGGACCCGGCCCACCCGGACCACGAGGTCTGCCAGGAGCTCGTCGCCATCCTGCGCGCCGCCACGGACGCCCAGGGCCGGCAGCTGGAGGTCGTCGAACTGCCCGCCCCCACCGTCCTGCTGGACGAGGAGGGCGAGCCGGTCGACTACTCGTACATCAACCACTACGTCGCCAACGGCGCGGTGATCCTGTGCGCCTTCGACGACCCGCGCGACCAGGAGGCCGCCGCCATCCTCGGCCGGGCCTACCCGGGCCGCACCGTCGAACTCGTCGACGCCCGCGAGATCTTCGCCAACGGCGGCGGCATCCACTGCATCACCCAGCAGCAGCCCAAGGCCTGAGCCCGGCCTGAGCTGACCCTGGCCTGACCCTGGCCTGACCCGGGGTCCGACCGGCCCGATCCCGGCTACCGGAGCGGAGGCCCTGCCCCCGCTCCGGTAGCCTTCGGGCCTCCGTTCCACCGAGGGAGAGCACGCACATGGCGGACCCCCGCCCGCGCCGGCCGGCACGCCCCCGCGAGGAGGTCTTCGCCACCGCCCGCGCCGCCATCGCCGAACACGGGCTCGCCAAGCTCACCATGGCCGGGCTCGGCAAGCAGCTCCAGATGAGCGCCGGGCACCTGCTCTACTACTTCGGCAGCAAGGACCAGCTGCTGCTGGAGACCCTCCGCTGGAGCGAGGACCAGCTCGGCGCCCGCCGCCGCGACGCCCTCGCCGACCGCTCCCGCGACCCGTGGCAGCGCCTGGACGCCTACGTCCGCCTCTACCTGCCCGAGGGCACGGGCGACCCCCGGTGGATCCTCTGGGTCGAGGTGTGGGGGCGCTCCCCCGCCAGCGCCGAGATCCGCCAGGGGCAACAGGAGATCGAGGCGCCCTGGCAGGCCGACCTGGTCACCCTCATCGAGGAGGGGACCGCCACCGGCCACTTCACCCCCGGCCCCGCCGCCGACCGCGCCGCCCAGATCCGCGCTCTCCTCGACGGCCTCGCCGTCCCCATCGCCATCGGCCTCCCCGACACCCACCTCCCCACCGCCCTCACCCACGCCACCTCCCTGACGGCGATCCTCCTCCGCGCCTGAGCGGGGGAAAATATACCGACCGGTCTACAGATTTGCCTTTTTGCTGGGCCTGGCCCGCGCAGGAAGTCGGCCGGGCCGACTTTTCGCGCGCGGTGCAGGCGCACAACCCTGCGCGGGCCAGGCTTGGGCGCGCCGCCCGCCCGGGGGAGAAATATGTAGACCGGTCTAGAGATTCACTCACTCCATCAGTCGAAGCGCGCAGGAAGTCGGCCCATCCGACTTCCTGCGCAGTGAACGCTCACGCTGTTGCGCAAGGGTCATACGGGGGCGGCGGCCCCAAGGAATATGTAGACCGGTCTAGAGATTTCTCCTGGATGCGGATGCGGATGCGGGTGTGCTCCGTGCGCAGGAAGTCGGGCAGGCCGACTTCCTGCGCGGGGGTGAGGGGTGGATGGAGGGGGCGGGCCGGGTTATTCGGTCCAGATGGCGGCGGCGGTGCGGTCGTCGGCGTAGCCCTTGGCGCGGACTTGGACCTGGCGGAGGAAGTCGACGGTGCCGGGCGGGTGGGGGTGCGCCCAGTGGGCGGAGAGGAAATGGGCGACGGCCGGCTCGTCGGCGATCGGGCGGGCCAAGCCCGGTGTGCAGAGCAGCAGGATGTCGCCCGGGGTGGCGGGTACCAGGCGGAAGCGGAACGGTCGCTGGTCCGGCACCGGTCCCTCCGGCGTCGGCGGCTGGCCGTCCGGGTGGTGCAGCAGCCGCGCCGCGTAGGCGTCGATCCAGTGGCCGGAGCGCAACAGGTAGAGCCCGCCCGGGCCGACTCCGAACGCCGCTCGGTAGCCGGCCGCCGGGTCGAGCGACACCAGCAGGCAGTGCAGCGACGCCGGGGACGGGCGTTCGTCCCCCTCCTCCCGGGGCGAGAGCGCGCGCAGCGGGGCCGCCGCGCTGGTGGCGAGCCGCTGGAGGCCGTAGCGGAGCCGGTCCCGGGCGCCGTCGCGCAGGTCGGCGGCCAGGCCCGCCCGGCTGCGGCCGATCGCGGCGGCGAGTTGCCGGCAGGACTCGCCCGTGCTGGTGCCGACCGCCTCCGGGGTGACCGCCTCGTCCGCGGCGCCACCCGTGCGGTCGAAGCCGGCGAGCACGGCGAGCAGCAGTCCGTCGGGGCCGTCGCCGAACCTGGTCACCAGCAGCGCGTCGCGGCGGGGCTCGCCCCGGTAGCGGGCGGAGTCGCCCCGGACGGACACCGCCCGCAGCACCGACGACCCGTACTGGGCCCCCTCCAGCACGGTGTCCGCGATGACCGAGCCGAGCGAGCCCGGATCCGCCTCGGGCACGGCGGTCGGCTCCGGGCCATAGGTGGGCGGGCGCTCACCGACGTGCGGGGTGGCCGTCCCGCTGTCGGTGAGGGGGGAGCGGGCGAGCGGGCGTTGGTCGGGGATGAGGGTGGTGGCGGCGGCTGCGGCAGTGGACGCGGTCGCGGCGGCCGTGGCGGCGGCGAGGGTGGCCGGTTCGGGTTCGGGCGCGTGGTCGGGCTCGGGTTCCGGGACCGGCTCCGGCTCCCGCACGGCGGTGGGGGCGGGCTCGGGTTCGGGGGCGAGGTCCGGGGCTGCTTCGGTGACGGGCTCCGCCTCGGCCGTCGGTTCGGGCTCGGGTTCCGGGACCGGCTCCAGCTCCGGTTCCGGTTCCGGAGCGGGTTCGGGCTCCGGGGCCGCCTCGGCGACGGGCTCGGGTTCCGGCTCGGGTTGGGCCTCGGCGATGGGCGCGGGCGTGGGCTTGTCGAGGGAGACGGTGGGGGTGGGGGCGGGCGTCGATTCGGGGGCGTCGTCGGCGAAGGAGGGGGCCCGGAACTTGTGGGTCTCCGGGGAGGTGTACTCCGGTCCGATCACACCGATCGCGGTGTCGAACCAGTCGTCGATGCTGTCCCGTTCCAGCACCACCGTGTCAGCGGGCTCCGGCTCCGCTACCGGCTCAGGCTCCGGCTCCGCTACCGGCTGGGGCTCCAGATCCGGCTCCGGCTCCGGCTCCGGCTCCGGCTCCGCCGTGCGCTGGTGGCCGATGAGGCCGACCGCCGTGTCGAACCAGTCGTCGACGCTCCCGTCGCCCGGGTCGGCGTCCGGGGTGTCGGGGAGGGTGCCCGCGGGGCCTTCGTAGACCGTGTCCCACCAGCCGTCGTCGGGCCGGTGCGGTTGTGCGGGTGCACCCTGCATGCTCATCTGGCGGCTCCTGGGAGGTCCGTGGTCGTGCCGCCCCCGGCGGGGCCGGACTCGACGTCATTGTCTCCAAGCGCAACGACGCTGTCCGGGTTTCAGCGACAACCGGACAGTGATCGGAAAGTCCCGGCCATCGCGCCCCTCGGGGGGTTGAACAGGGGCGTGAAAGGGGTTGAACGGGGGCGTCACCAGGGGCTTCCGCGGCGGCCCGATCAGGGGGTTCACCGCCGTGTTCGCTTCCGTTCCGTCCGTGCTTGCCGGAAGTGCCCGGAGCAGGCCGTTTCCGGGGTGTTCGGTTCCGCGGGTGCCCGAAAATGGGGCCCAAGGAGGGGCATCGCTTCACTCGTTCGGCTGATTAAATGTCCGCATGACCGCGTCGGCCCCCAGCTCGCCCCGACCGGGGAGGGCCGCATGGGCGGGCCGCCCGGCGGGTGCGCTGTTGGTGCTGCTGCTGGCCGCGCTGCTCACGGCGCTGCCGTGCGCGGGCCAGGCGAAGGCGGTCGGCGCGGGCGCCCACTCAGCTCCGGCCGCGGCCGCGGCCCCAGCGCTGGCCCCCACCATGACCGCGGCGATCACCGTGACGACGGCCCCCGCCGCGCACCCCGACCCCGCCGCCAAGGCATCCGGCCTCACCGCGCCGAACCGCGCCGAACCGAACGGCGCCGCACCGAACCTCACCGCGTCCGACCTCAGGCTGCTCGCCGAGGACCAGCGGCACTGGACCTGGTGCACCGCCGACGGCGAGCCCCCGCACCGGGACAACGGCTGCTCCAGCCACCCGTACTGCGCCCAGGACGCCCAGCTCCCGAACCCGCCGCCGCATCCGCAGCCCGCCGGGTCGCCGCTCACCCCGGCGCCCGACGCGCTGCCCAGGGTGGTGCCCGCCGGGTTGCTGGACGGTCCGCACCCCGCGCCCGATCTGCACGAGCTCCAAGTACACCGGTCCTGAGCGGAACCCACCGCCCGGCACCCGCCGGCGGATCCGCCCTCCCCCGATACAGCCAACCGCCGCCCCCACCCCGGTGCGCGGCGGAGACAAGGACAACCACCATGGGTTCCGCCTCGAAGCAGTCGAGCAAGCAGTCCGGCAAGTCCGGCGCCAAGCAGGCCGGTCTCGACCGCCGCGCCCGGATCGCCGAGCTGCGCGCCGCCGAGCAGCGCCGCGACCGCCGCAACAAGATCATCGCCTCAGTGGCGGGCGGCGCGCTGGTGATCGGTGCGATCGCGACCGGCACCTGGCTCGTGATGGACCAGAACCAGAAGAAGAAGGACAAGGAGGCCGCCGCCAACGCGGACATCCCGGGCGTGCAGACCTTCGGCGAACTGGGCCGTACGCACGTCAAGGAGAAGGTCAACTACCCGATGACCCCGCCGGTCGGCGGCGACCACAACGCGGTCTGGCTGGACTGCATGGGCCACGTCTACGACCAGCCGGTCGAGAACGAGCGCGCCGTCCACTCGCTGGAGCACGGCGCGGTCTGGGTGACGTACAACGGCAAGGCCACGCCGGACGACATCAAGACCCTCTCCGACAAGGTCAAGGCCACCCCGTACTCGCTGATGAGCCCGTACCCGGACGAGAAGGGCACCATCACCCTGAACGCCTGGAGCACCCAGCTGGTCGTGGACAGCGCCAGCGACCCTCGGGTGGACCGGTTCTTCACCAAGTACGTCCAGGGCAAGCAGACCCAGGAGCCGGGCGCCTCCTGCACCATGGGGCAGATGTGACCGCCGAGAACACCGGGCCGGAGGCCGACGCCCAGGCCGGCGCCGGCACCGAGGCCAAGGCCGAGGCCGTCCGCCCGGCCTCGCGCCGCCGGCTGTGGTGGCCGGCCGCGCTGGCCGCCGCGCTCGCGCTGGCCCTCGGCGTGCCCGCCCTGGTGGCGAGCGGGACGTCCGCGTCCGGCTCGTCCGAGGCGGCCGCCCCGGCGGACGACTCGCCCGAGGCCGGGTTCGCCCGCGACATGGCGACCCACCACCAGCAGGCGGTGGACCTGTCGTTCATCGTGCGGGACCGGACGAGCGACGAGCCGACCCGCACCCTGGCCTTCGACATCATCAACACCCAGGCCAACCAGCGCGGGATGATGATGGGCTGGATCGACCAGTGGGCCCTGCCGCAGCACTCGCCGGCCAAGCCGATGGCGTGGATGAGGATGGGCCACGACTACCAGGCCCACGACGGTTCGCTGATGCCCGGCATGGCCACCAACACCCAGATCGCGAAGCTGCGTTCGCTCAGCGGTCGGGACGCCGAGGTGTTCTACCTTCAGCTGATGATGGAGCACCACAAGGGCGGCGTCGAGATGGCCCAGGGCTACGTGGACCTGGCGAAGAACGACGTCGAGAAGCGGCTGGCCCAGTCGATGGTGGTCGCCCAGACCTCCGAGATGGAGCTGATGACCGACATGTTGAAGGAGCGCGGCGCAGCCCCCGGCGTGCCCGCGTCCTGACCGACCGCGCCCTCACCGACCGCGCCCACCCCCGCCGACCCCCCGCCGACCCTGGCCAGCCCCGGGCCGGCCTGGTTCGGCGGGGGTTCGCCGTCGCGCCACCGACGCCCCCCCGAATGGAGACCGGATGACCCCCGACGCCCCCTGGCTGATCGCCGGCCTGGGCAACCCCGGCCCGTGGTTCCGGCGGACCCGGCACAACGCCGGCTTCCTCACCGTGGACCGGCTGGCCGAGCGGCACGGCGCCCGGTTCCGCCGGCGCGGGCTCGGCACCCTGTTGGCGGAGCTCGAGGTCGACGGTCACCGGGTGCTGCTGGCCAAGCCGCAGTGGTTCATCAACCTGTCCGGCCGGCCGGTGGCCCGGGTGCTGCGCCGGTACGGCGTTCCGGTCGAGCGGCTGGTGGTGGTGCAGGACGACCTGGACTTCGGGTTCGGCTCCGGCCGGCTCAAGCGCGGCGGCGGCCCCGGCGGGCACAACGGCGTACGGTCGGTGGGCGACGCGCTCGGCACCCGCGACTTCGTCCGGCTGCGGTTCGGCATCGGGCGCCCGCCGAAGGGGCAGAGCATCGGCGACTTCGTACTGAAGCGGTTCACGGAGGACGAAGAGGCCGCGCTGCCCGCCGAGTTGGACCGGTGTGCGGACGCGCTGGAGACGCTCGTCCGGCTCGGCCTCAACCGGGCCCAGGACGCCCTGAACGCCCGGACGGAGAGCTGAGGCGCGCAGCGGGTCCGGCTGCGGCCGTCACCGGGTGGTCGAACGGGTACTGCCCGGGCGGGTACCGGCCGAACGGGCACCAGCTGAACGCGAGCGGGCCGAACTGGCCTTGCCCGAGCGGGCGTTGACCGACCCGACCTGCCCGGGGATCGCCGCCCGGCGCAGCGGCGGGTCCTGCCGGACCCCGGTCCGCCGGACCACCGGCCGGGTCAGGCCGACGGCCGCCAACGCGACCGCCGCGAGGACGAGCAGCACCGTCCGGCCGCCGAACGCCGCGCCCGCCAGGTGGACGCCGAGGACCGGCAGCGCGGTGCCGAGGGCCGTCCCGAGGCTGCGCGCCATGTTGACCATGCCGCCGCCGACCGCCGAGCACTCCGCCGGGATCGCCCGCATCACCAGCGCGTTGTTGGCGGGCAGCAGCAGTCCCAGCCCGTACCCGGCGATCAGCAGCGGGGCGGCCACGGCCGGGCCGGAGGCGGGCAGCAGGGCGAACAGCAGCAGTCCGGCGGCCGCGAGCAGCGCACCGGCACGGCTGCGGGTCACGTCCGACCAGCCGCGCGGCAGCAGGGCGCCGCCGACGGTCGCGGCGACGGCGAAGGCGGCGGGCAGGAGGGTGATGACCAGGCCCGCCCGGGCCACCGGCACGCCCGCGTCGGTGAGCAGGACGGGGCCGAGCACCAGCGGGCAGAACAGCAGCAGGTAGCCGATCAGCGAGACCACCAGTCCGGACCGCACGCCGGGGGTGTTGACCAGGCCGGGCGCGAGGATCGGCCGGGCGGCGCGGCGTTCCTGACGGACCAGCGCGAGCGCGAGGACGGCGGCGGTGAGCAGCAGGGCGGCGACGGCCCAGCCGGGCAGCGGCAGCCCGGAGGCGGTGGACAGGGCCAGCAGCAGTGCCGTGGTCGAGCCGGTGAGCAGCAGGGTGCCGGGCAGGTCGAAGCGGCCGTCCTCACCGCCGGTCGCCGTCCTGCCGACCGCACCGCCGGTCGGCGTCTCGCCCGCCGCGCCAGTGGCCGGCACCTCGTCGGCTGCGTCGTCGGCCGGCACCTCGTCGGCCGCACCGCCGGTCGGCGCGTGTTCGGCCCGGGGACCGGCCGTGCGGGTGCAGGGCAGCAGGAACCAGCCGGCCAGGATGCCGAGGACGCCGATCGGTACGTTGATCCAGAACACCCAGCGCCAGGAGGCGTGTTCGACCAGCAGCGCGCCGAGGCTGGGCCCGAGGGCGAGGCCGAGCCCCTGGGCGGCCGCCTGGATACCGAGGGCGCGTCGCATGGCGTGTTCGGGGACGCCGCGCGCGACCAGGGCGACGCTGTTGGCCTGCATCATCGCGCCGCCGACCGCCTGGACGGCCCGGCAGGCGACCAGCAGTCCGAGGCTGCCGGCGAATCCGGCGCCGAGCGAGGCGAGTCCGAAGACGGCGAAGCCGCCGAGGTACATGGTCTTGCGGCCGATCAGGTCGGAGAGCCAGCCGATCGGGGCGAGCAGGGCGACCAGGACGAGCAGGTAGCCGAGGGCGACCCATTCGACGGCCGCGAAGCCCGCGTCGAAGTGCCGGCCGAGGGCCGGGAAGACGAGGGAGGTGACGCTGGCGGTGAGCTGTCCCAGGAAGGCGCCGAGGCAGACGGTACCGACGGCCAGCCAGTGGGCGTGGCGCCAGCCGGCTATGCCGCGGGGCCGGGGCCGCTCGGTGAGCAGCCGCGCGGCAAGAGCGGTGGCGTTCATGCCACGAATATATCGGATGCAGATATGTTCCTTCTACGATCTGCTCGCCGTCCGACAGGAATCGGCCACCGTCGACGGAACCGCTCCGCCGGGACCGGTCGACGATAGCCGGAGCGCAGCCGGGCACAGCGGGACGCAGCCGGGGCGGGGAGCGGCTCCGGACAGGTCCGTACCAGGGGATACGCTGTCCGCCATGCCGTCGTCACCACACGTTCCCGACCCCGCCACCGGGGCCCCCGACCCGGCGGTCGAGCACGCCCGACGGCTGACCGACGTGGTCACCCGGCTGCGCCGCGCGCTGCGCAGCAGCATCCGGACCGACTACCCGTGGGAGTCCCTGCCGATGGCGCAGGTCGAACTCCTCCAGACCCTCGCCGCCGCGCCGCTGCGCGTGGGCGAACTCGCCGCCCGGCAGCGGCTCGCCCCCAACACCGTCAGCGGGCTCGTCGGCAAGCTGCTCGAAGCCGGGTTCGTCGACCGCCAGGCCGACCCCGGCGACCGCCGCACCGCCCGGATCGCCCTCACCGACGCCGGCCGGCGCCAGCTCGACGACTGGCAGCGCGCACACGAACGCCGCATCGCCACCGCGCTCGGCACCCTCGACCCCGCCGACTGCGCGGCCGTGGTACACGCCCTCCCCGCACTCGAACACCTCGCCCAGGCCCTCGCCGAGCCGACTCCCGCCTCCGCCGAGTAGCCCCGGAGCGGGGCACGGACCGCTGGGAGGGCGACACAAAACCGCTGTTCACCGACGGTACGAACCGCTACCGTCCCTGCCATGGCCACAGCAACGGTACTGATCGAACCCTGGACGGACGCCGACCTCGCGCTGCTGCGCCGGGTCAACACCCCGGAGATGAAGAAGCACGTCGGCGGCCCGGAGACGGAGGAGCAGCTGCTCGTCCGGCACCGCCGCTACCTGGACTTCGTCCCGTCCGGCCTGGGCTGCATGTACCGAATCGTGCTGCCGAGCGGCGAGTCCGTCGGCACCGTCGGCTACGGCACCCGGACGTGGGAGGGCGAGACCGTCCACGAGATGGGCTGGAACGTCCTGCCGCCCTACCAGGGGCGCGGCATCGCCGTCGCCGCCACCCGGGCCGCCGTCGCGGCCGCCCGCCGCGAGGCCGCCCACCAGTACCTGTACGCCTTCCCGTCGGTGGACAACCCCGCCTCCAACGCGGTCTGCGAGAAGGCCGGGTTCACCCTCCTCGGCGAGACGGACTTCGAGTTCCCGCCCGGGCGGTTCATGCGCAGCCACAACTGGCGGGTGGACCTGCGGGCCGCGGCGGGCTGAGCACGAGGCGCGGGGGCGTCGTCGGCGGCGGGGGCGGGCCCGGAGGTCGAGCACCCAGGGCGGCCCCGGTCAGAACAGGGTCCCGCTCTCCAGCTCCAGCAGCCAACGCTTGCGGTCCACGCCGGCCGCGAAGCCGGTCAGCGAGCCGTTGGCACCGAGCACCCGGTGGCAGGGGCGGACGATGAGCAGCGGGTTGGCACCCACCGCGCCGCCGACCGCCCGCACGGCGCGCGGCGACTCCCCGGCGAGGTCGGCGAGTTGGCCGTAGGTGACGGTCTCCCCGTACGGGATCTCGTCGAGCGCGGCCCAGATCCGCCGGCGGAACTCGGTGCCGACCGGGGCGAGCGGGAGGTCGAAGGTGGTGCGCTCGCCCGCGAAGTAGGCGGTCAGCTGGGCGACCGGCTCGGCCAACGCCTCCGGGTCCAGGATCCAGTCGTCGGCGGGCTCGGCCAACGCGTACTTCTGGCCGGGCGCGGTGACGGTGGCCAGCGCCGCCGGACCGCCGTCCGCGGGCAGCACGCCGCTCAACAGCAGCCGGCCGAAGGGGCTCTCCATGGTGGTGTAGACGGTGGTGCTCATGCCGTTGCCGTTCATGCCGGTGCCAATCACCTCGTTGCCGTTCACGCGGTCGCCGTTCACGCCGTTGCCGTTCATGCCGGGGTGTTCTCCGTTTCGGTGCTGGTGCTCAGGGGCCCGGCCCACAGCCGGTGGACGGCGTAGGAACGCCAGGGGGCCCAGGCCTCGGCCGCGCGGGCGGCGGACTTCGGGTCCGCGGGGGCGCCGAGGCGGGCGAGGCCGTGCCGGACGCCCACATCGCCCGGGAGGAAGACGTCGGGATCGGCCAGGGCCCGCATCCGCAGGTAGCCGACGGTCCACGGGCCGATGCCGGGGAGGGCGAGCAGCCGGGCCGCGGACTCCTCCCGGTCGACGCCGCCGTCGAGCCGGACCACGCCCTCGGCCAGCGCCGCGCACAGGCCGGTCAGCGCGCGGCGGCGGGCGGCGGGCATCGCGAAGTCCTCCGGGTCGGCGACGGCCAACGCCGCCGCGCCCGGGAAGACCAGCCGCAGGCCTCCGTTGGGTTCGGGCAGCGCGGTGCCGTACTTCTCGGCGAGCCGGCCGGCCAGGGTCCGGGCGGCGCCGACGGTGATCTGCTGGCCGAGGACGGCGCGCACGGCCAGCTCGTGCGGGTCGACGTGGCCGGGCGAGCGCAGGCCGGGACGCTCCCGGACCAGCGGGCCGAGCACCGGGTCGGCGCCGAGCTGCTCGTCGACCGCGTCCGGGTCGGCGTCCAGGTCGAACAGGACCCGCAGGCGCTGGACGGCGGTCGGCAGGTCGCGCAGGTCGGCGAGCAGCAGGCGGCAGTCGAGCCAGCCCCGGGTGCGCGGGTCGCCCGGCGCGAGCCCGTCGACCTCGGCGATGCCGTGGCCGTACGGGAGTGCGAGGGTGCGCCGGTAGGTGCGGACGCCGGGGCGCGGGCCGGGGACGACCTCCTCCACGCCGGGGACGGCGCGCAGCGCGAGGAAGTCGATCAGGTGGTCGCTGTCGATCGCGCCCCGGTAGGCGAGCCGCAGGGTGAGACCGCCGGCCGGGGTCGCGGTGCGGCGGCCGGCGGCGACCTCGGCGCGCAGGCCGCTGGGGGTGCGGTCGTACACCTCGCGGACGGTGTCGTTGAACTGCCGGATGGAGGCGAAGCCGGCGGCGAACGCGACGTCGGTGACGGACAGTTCGGTGGTCTGGAGCAGCAGCCGGGCGGTCTGGGCGCGGCGGGCCCGGGCGAGTGCGATCGGGCCGGCGCCGAGTTCGGCGGTGAGCTGGCGCTGGAGCTGGCGGGAGCTGTAGCCGAGGTGCTGGGCGAGGCCGGCGACGCCCTCGCGGTCCACCACGCCGTCGCCGATCAGGCGCATCGCGCGGCCGACCAGGTCGGCGCGGTGGTTCCACTCCGGTGAGCCCGGCACGGAGTCGGGGCGGCAGCGGCGGCAGGCGCGGAAGCCGGCGCCCTGGGCGGCCGCGGCACTGGGGTAGAAGACGCAGTTGGCGCGCTTGGGGGTCACGGCGGGGCAGCTCGGCCGGCAGTAGATGCCGGTGGAGGTGACGGCCGTGAAGAAGACCCCGTCGAAGCGGGCGTCGCGGCTGTCCACGGCTCGGTACCGGATGTCGTCGTCGATCACGCTGTCCAGTCTGCGGCACCCGGCGGGGGGTGACTGGCGGAATTCGGACACCACCATCGGGCCCCCTCCCTCCCCCCACCCCGCCCCTCCTCCACCACCCGCCGCCCTCCTCGCCTTCCCTGTTATGGCCGCGGACTGTTATGGCCGCAGGCTGTTGTTGCCGCGGGCTGTAATTGCCGCGAGCTGAGGCCTCGCCGCGGCTACGCTCGGGCGCATGACCGAGCAGCCCTTCACCGGACCGGACGATCCGCGGGTCGCGGCCCTGCGCCCGGCCGAGTTCGCGTTCCCCGGCCCTCTGCGCGACAAGCTGGTCGCCGCCGTCCTCAGCGGCGCCAAAACGAGCACCACCGGCCTGCTCGCCGACTACGAGCACGCGGGTGACCCGCTGCCGCGGATCGGCGAGCGGACGGCCGTCCTCGACTCGGACGACCGCCCGGTCGCCGTGATCGAGACCACGGACATCCGGGTGCTCCCGCTCGCCGAGGTGGGGCTGCAACACGCCGTCGACGAGGGCGAGGGGTACACCACGGTGGCCGCCTGGCGCTCGACGCACGAACGCTTCTGGCGCAGCCCGGAGATGCTGGCCGCCGTCGGTGACCCGGGTTTCACCGTGGACGACACCACCCCGGTGGTGCTGGAGCGCTTCCGGCTGCTGGCCGACCTCCGCTGAGTCGGGCGGAGGCCTGGCCG
Organism: Kitasatospora sp. NPDC097643; assembly: GCF_040302625.1. Classification (NCBI taxonomy): domain Bacteria; kingdom Bacillati; phylum Actinomycetota; class Actinomycetes; order Kitasatosporales; family Streptomycetaceae; genus Kitasatospora; species Kitasatospora sp. NPDC097643. The sequence continues at coordinate 33,923 of NZ_JBEOSA010000027.1, forward strand.
GCAAGGCCGGGGTCGGCCTGGTCAGTGCTTCACGGTGCCTCCCACGGCGCGCATCGACTTGGTGATTGTCTTCCACTTCTTCAGCCGCTCCGAGGCCAGCCGGGCGTCCGAGCGGGAGGCGATCCACTCGTTCTCGCGCTGGAGCTTGAGGTAGCTGTCCATCCGGCGCTGCGGCAGGGTGCCGTCGGCGAGCGCGGCCTGGACCGCGCAGCCGGGCTCGGTCCGGTGGCCGCAGTCGTGGAAGCGGCATTCCTCGGCCAGCCCGGCGATGTCGGCGAAGGCGAGGTCCACCCCCTCGCCACCGTAGAGGCCGACCTCGCGCAGGCCCGGGGTGTCGATCAGGACGCCCCCGCCGGGCAGCGGGATCAGCTCGCGGGTGGTCGTGGTGTGGCGGCCCTTCTGGTCGACCGAGCGGGCCTCCTGGACGGCCATCGCGGCAGTGCCGGCCAGCGCGTTGGTGAGGGTCGACTTGCCGACGCCGGACTGGCCGATGAGGGCGGTGGTGCCGGGCGTGCAGGCCCGTAGGACGTCCATGCCCTCGCCGGTCTCGGCGCTGACGACGAGCACGGTGACGCCGGGCGCGGCCGCCTCGACGTCGGCCCGGATGAACTCGGCGTCGTCCACCAGGTCGGCCTTGGTGAGGACGACCAGGGGCTCGGCGCCGGACTCCCAGGCCAGGGCGAGGAAGCGCTCGATCCGACCGAGGTCGGGGTCGGCGGCCAGCGAGGAGGTGATCAGGACGGTGTCGACGTTGGCGGCCAGCACCTGGCCGTCGGAGCGCTTGCCGGCCACCTTGCGGATGATCGCGGTGGAGCGCGGCAGCAGCGCGACGACGGCGGCCATCGGCTGGGCGTGGAGGTCCACGGCCGCCCAGTCGCCCGTGCACGGGCAGTTGATCATGTCGGCGTCGCCGACCGGCCGGGTGTCGAGCCGCACGGTGCGCGGCTCGCCGGTTTCCGGGTCGGCGATCACGGCATCGCACTGGCCGCGGTCGACCCGGACGATCCGGGCCGGGAGCAGCCCGGCCTCGGCCAGCGGCGCGAAGTCGTCGGCGAGTTCGGGCGTCCAGCCGTAACCGGCCAGCGGCAGGGCGGACGGGAGGTCGGAGGTGTGGGAGGAGAACGACGGAACGGAGGCAGCGTTGAACAACGCAGTGGGCCCTTCGGGAGGAGATGACCCCGGCGGGCTACGGCTGCGTGAGACGAGAGGTGTCTCGGGACGTCAGCCGGCGGCCGGGAAGGTGAGGTGAATGCGAGTGCTGCCCTGGGCAGCCGTCGTGGCAATCCCGACCATGGGGCTCACCTCCTGCTTCTCTCCTCGGCGGCCACAGCGGCCCCCGAACCGAACGCCCCAAACGCTAGCGGACCGACCCTCCGCCGCCAACGGGTTTTTGACCTGCGGAAACGCCCGCCGGAACGCCGGAACCAGCCCCGGAACCCGCCCGGAACCCGCCCGGAACCCGCCCGGAACCCGCCCGGAACCCGCTCGAAACGCCTACCCGAAACGCCCGCCCGGAACGCCCGCCTACCCGCCGTACCGGTGCTTGAGGTTGGGGTCGTCCAGCCACCACGGCCGCATCCCGGTCTCCTCCTCCGCCGGACCGCCCCCTCCCGACCCGCCGGCCACCCCGTCCGAGCCGGAACCGGCCGCCGCCCGCGCGGCCGCCGCCGCGAACCGGGCGTCCAGCTCGGCGTCCACCGCCCGGTTCTCCTCCCGCCCCTGCACCACCATCCGCCGCACCAGCGCGGCCAGGAACGGCAGCCCGACCAGGTCGCCCAGCACCCAGAGCACGTTGCCGCCCCAGGTCTGGTCCTGCGCCAGGCTCGGCCCCCACGGCCGCCCGAGCGCCAGGTAGTAGTGCTCGGCGACGAGGTGGCCGCCGTAGATCAGCACCAGCCCCAGCCCCGCGTCGAAGATCACCTCGACGAAGGTGATGAACAGCCCGACCAGGTGCGGGTACTCGTGCCCGACCGGGTCGATCTGCAGCCGCGGCCAGAAGTACGCCAGCCCGAGCAGCACCAGTGCGAGGTGCAGCAGCACGTTCCCGAACGCGCTGGACACCGACTCCTCGTACCAGGGCGTGAAGTAGAGCAGCCACGGCGGGGCCATCAGCAGCGCGGTGGAGACGGCCGGGAACATCAGGACCTTGGACGGCCGGCTGCGCAGCGCCCGCAGGATCCGCTCCCGCCGGGCCTCCGGCGCGGCCGCGACGAGCAGCGAGACCGGCGCGCCGAGCGCCAGCAGCAGCGGGACGACCATGAGCAGCAGCACGACCTGCACGGCCCGGTCGGTGAACAGGATCCGCTCGTACACGCCGAGCCCGGAGCAGGTGGACCAGATCCACAGCAGCAGCCCGCCCAGGAAGGCGGCGGTGCGGGTGGGCCGCCAGCGTTCGCCGCCGGCGCGGTGAACGGTGCGCACCGCGGCCAGGTACCAGCCGCCGAGCGCGGCGGAGAGGGCGAGGACGAGCGGTTCGGCCGTCCACGAGGTGGCGAGGTCGGACCACTGCCAGGGCGGTGGCCCGCCGTAGCCGAGCGCCTGGACCGCGCCGTCCATCCGTGCACCTCTCCGTCCGCCCGGGCGTGATTTCCGTCCGGGCCCACCCCGGGCCCACCCGGGCCGGCCCGCCCATGATGTCCGGTCCGTCCCGGGTCGCCGCACCCGGGGCCCGGCTCTATACCCCGACCTGGACAAAGTTTTGCCAAGTCCGAACCGAGCGCTGCCCGGCCGGAGTTGCGCTCCCTTCCGGGTTCCGTCCGAGGCCCGACCGGGTCCCGTCCGGGCCGGAACGCAACCGCCGGGCCGCCGCCTTCGTCTGGCAGGATGCGTCGTCGGCGATACCGGCCACGTGGGTGAAGAAGCAAGGGGACGGACAGGGTGCACAGCACTGCACGCGGCGAGGGCCGCCGGCTGGCGACGCGCCACCGCAACATCGAGCTGGGCCTGCTGGCGCTCGCGGTGGTCGTCTGTCTGGCGGGACACATCGACGCCTATCTGGCGCTGACCGGGAAGATGCCGCCCGGGCTGCTGGTGCACGCCCTGGCACTGGGCGGGCTGGCCGGCGTGGCGCACCTGGCGGTGCGTCGGTTCGCGCCGTACGCGGATCCGCTGATCCTGCCGCTGGGGGTCTTCCTGACCGGCTTCGGGCTGATGCTGCTGGACCGGCTGGACAAGTCGTACGCGGCCGTGCACTCCGCGAAGGGCGACTACCAGAAGCTGCCCGCCGCGCCGTCGCAGCTGATGTGGGTGTTCATCGCCGTGCTGGCGGCACTGGCGCTGGTCGTGCTGGTCAAGCACCACCGGTTCTTCCAGCGCTACGTGTACCTGCTGATGGCGGGCGCGCTGATCCTGCTGGCGGCGCCCGCGTTCTTCCCGGGCCGGCCGGAGGACTTCGGCGCCAAGCGCTGGATCCGCCTGTTCGGGCTCTCCTTCGAGCCGGACGAGTTCGTGAAGGTCGCGATCACGATCTTCTTCGCGGGCTACCTGATGGCCTCGCGGGACGCGCTCGCGCTGGCCGGCCGCAAGGTCTGGGGGATGACGCTGCCGCGCGGGCGGCACGCCGGGCCGGTGCTGGCGATCTGGGTGGTCAGCCTGCTGGTGCTGGTCTTCGAGCGCGACCTCGGCACCTCGCTGATCTTCTTCGGCGTCTTCATCGTGATGCTGTACGTGGCGACGGAGCGGACCAGCTGGGTGGTGCTCGGCCTGCTGATGGCGGTCGGCGGCGCGGCGGTGGTCGGCACGGTCGAGCCGCACGTGCACGGCCGCGTGGAGGCCTGGCTGCACCCGCTCGACATCTACAAGGAGCACCACGACCCGGCGATCATCTCGGACCAGCCGGCCGAGGCGCTGTTCAGCCTGGGCACCGGGCACCTGACCGGGACGGGCCTGGGCTCGGGCCGGCCGTGGCTGATCGGCTTCGCCGGGCGCAGCGACTTCGTCTTCACCACGATCGGCGAGGAGCTGGGGCTGGCCGGGGTGACGGCTGTGCTGCTGGTGTACCTGCTGCTGGTCCAGCGTGGGCTGCGGACGGCGATCGGGCTGACCGACCCGTTCGGCAAGCTGCTGGCGACGGGCCTGGCGACGGCGCTGGCGCTACAGGTGTTCGTGGTGGTCGGCGGGGTGAGCGGGCTGGTGCCGCTGACCGGCAAGGCGCTGCCGTTCCTGGCGGCGGGCGGGTCCTCGTTGCTGGCGAACTGGCTGATCGTGTCGCTGCTGATCAAGCTGAGCGATTCGGCGGGGCGCACCGCCCTGGAGCCGGCGCTGCCCGGCCCGGAGCCGCTGCCGGCCCAGGCCGGGCCCGGCGACCGCCCGGCGGCCCCGAGCCCGTCGACGGCCTGACGGTCAGCGGGCACCCGCACACGGCACAGGGCCTCCCCCGCACCACGCGGGGGAGGCCCTGTGCCGTTGAAGCCGTTGAAGCCGTTGAGGCCGTTGAGGCCCCTGAAGCCGTTGGCGCCTGCCGGGGAGCCCGCCGGGAGCCCCCGCCGGCTACCGCTGCTGGTCCCACGGCGGCCGGGGCGGGTAGCCGGGCACCTGGTAGTCCGGCGGCGGCGCGGTGGGCCGGTCGCTGTCCGGCGGCGGCGGGGTGGGCCGGTGGTGCGGGCCGCCGCGCGCGGTGAGCCGGCCGCGGACGTTGTCGGCGGCCAGCACGTCGGCCCAGCGCTCGGGGTACTCGGAGGGCACGTCGAGGTCCTCGCCGTCCTCCTCGCCCCATTCCTCCTCGGTGCCCTCGGCGAGGCCGAGTTCGCGGGCGCGCCGGGCCCGTTCGACCGCGCGCCGGGCGGCGACCTCGCGGACCACGGCGGCGGCGGCCTCCTCGTGGGCGCGCTCGTTCTCGGCGCGGGCGTCGGCGGTCTCCAGGGTGGGCCAGCGGCGGTCTATGGCGGCGTTCATGGCGGCGCCGATGAGGACGGCCAGCGCGACCACGAAGATCCACAGCAGGACGGCCACCGGTGCGGCCAGCGAGCCGTACACCGAGGGGCCCTCGACCGAGCTGACCAGGTAGAGCCGGAGCCCGACGCTGCAGAAGACCAGCACCACCAGGGCGACCAGGGCGCCGGGGATGTCCTCGCGCCAGGGCGTGGAGACCGGGACGGCCAGGTGGTAGAGGGTGGTCAGGGAGACGATCAGCAGCACGATCGCGACCGGCCAGTAGGCGGCGCCGACCAGCCCGGCGATCCCGGGCACCGCGTTCTCGATCAGGCCGGGGCCGGCCATCAGCAGCGGCAGCACCAGCGACCCGATCACCAGGGCGCCGAGGTAGAGGCCGAGCGACATCATCCGGGTCTTGACGATGCCGCGCTTGCCGTCCAGTCCGTACATGACGGTGATGGTGTCGATGAAGATGTAGAGCGCCCTGGAGCCGGACCACAGGGAGAGCAGGAAGCCGATCGAGACGAGGTCGGGCCGGCTGTGGTCGAACACCTGGTTCAGCAGCGGCACCACGACCTCGTGGATGGACGAGTCCGAGAGGACCGTCCCGGAGGCCGAGACGATGTCGTGCTTGAGCCGGTCGATGGTGCCGGCGCCGAGGAACTTGTCGAGGTAGCCGAGGGTGCCGGCCAGGCCGAGCAGCAGCGGTGGGATCGACAGCAGGGTGAAGAACGCCGCCTCCGCGGCGAGGCCGGTGACCCGGTACTCGACGCAGGTGTTGGTGGTGTCCTTGACCAGCTCCCACGCCGTGTGGCGCCAGGTGGCCTGCTTGGCCGCCCGCCGGGAGCCCTTGCCCCGGCGCCGGGACGGCCGCTCGGGGCTCGGTCTGTTCGTTTCGCCTGCTGCTTGCACAGGGGTAACGGTATCGGGCCGGGGCGGTCCGGCTGATCTCCCCGGGGTGGGGCTGCGTGCCAGGGCACCGGGGCGGGGAGCGGCGGGAAGCCGCGGCCGTCTCGCTCTGCGAAACAGCAGCGTCCACCATCCGGACGTTAGTGGACCGCGAGTCGTGCGCCGTGCGAATCTCTTGCCATGCCAAGCGCCGGAACCACCCTAGTAGGTCGACTGCACGTCGATCTCCTTCGCGTGTCCAGCGCCATCTGTCCGGTGACCTGAGCCCCACCCCGCCGCCACCACCGCACCCGGCGCCACCACCCCGCCGTCCCCGCTGAAGCGGATGCGCAGGCGCCTGCCCGGCCTCGGTCACTGCTCCTCCCGGTCCTGAGAAACCCGCAGGTCACAGCAGCACCGCCCGCCGCGCCCGCCCAGCGACCCACCCGGCGTCAGAGCCACCTGCCCCGAAGGACTTCACCATGGCCACCACCCCCGAGACCGCCGAGCCCACGGCCGACCGCGCCGCGGCGCGCCGCCCCGCCGCGCCTCGCAAGGTGACCCGCCACCGCGGCGAGGGCCAGTGGGGCATGGGCCACTTCACCCCTCTGAACGCCAACGAGCAGTTCAAGAAGGACGACGACGGTCTCAATGTGCGGACACGTATTGAGACGATCTATGCGCACCGGGGCTTCGACTCGATCGACCCCGCCGACCTGCGCGGCCGGATGCGCTGGTGGGGCCTGTACACCCAGCGCAAGGAGGGCATCGACGGCGGCAAGACCGCGATCCTGGAGCCGCACGAGCTCGACGCCGAGTACTTCATGCTCCGCGTCCGGATCGACGGCGGCCGGCTGACCGTCGCCCAGCTGAAGGCGATCGCCGAGGTCTCCGAGCTGTACGGCCGCAACACCGCCGACCTGACCGACCGCCAGAACGTCCAGTACCACTGGATCCGGATCGAGGACGTCCCGGCGATCTGGCAGAAGCTGGAGGCCGTCGGCCTGTCCACCACCGAGGCCTGCGGCGACACCCCGCGCGTCATCCTCGGCTCGCCGGTGGCCGGCATCGCCGAGGACGAGATCATCGACGGCACCCCGGCCATCGAGGAGATCCAGCGCCGCTTCATCGGCAACCCCGAGTTCTCCAACCTGCCGCGCAAGTTCAAGTCCGCCGTCTCCGGCTCCCCGCTGCTCGACGTCGCGCACGAGATCAACGACATCGCCTTCGTCGGCGTGGTCCACCCCGAGCACGGCCCCGGCTTCGACCTGTGGGTCGGCGGCGGGCTCTCCACCAACCCCCGCCTCGGCGTGCGGCTGGGCGCCTGGGTGCCGCTGGAGGAGGTCGCCGACGTCTACGGCGGCGTCATCGGCATCTTCCGCGACTACGGCTACCGCCGGCTGCGCAACCGCGCCCGGCTGAAGTTCCTGGTCGCCGACTGGGGCGCGGAGAAGTTCCGCCAGGTGCTGGAGGACGAGTACCTCAAGTACCAGCTGGTCGACGGCCCCGCGCCCGAGGAGCCCGCCGCCCGCTGGCGCGACCACGTCGGCGTCCACCGGCAGAAGGACGGCAACTACTACGTCGGCTTCGCGCCGCGCGTCGGCCGCGTCGACGGCGCGCTGCTCGGCCGGATCGCCGACCTGGCCGCCGCCCACGGCAGCGACCGGCTGCGCACCACCGCCGAGCAGAAGATGCTGATCCTCGACATCGCCGAGGACCGCGTCGAGTCGCTGGTGGCCGGCCTGGAGGAGCTGGACCTGCGGGTCACCCCCTCGCCGTTCCGCCGCGGCACCATGGCCTGCACCGGCATCGAGTACTGCAAGCTCGCCATCGTCGAGACCAAGGAGCGCGGCCGCACGCTCATCGACGAGCTGGAGAAGCGGCTGCCGGACTTCGCCGAGCCGCTGACCATCAACATCAACGGCTGCCCGAACGCCTGCGCCCGCATCCAGGTCGCCGACATCGGCCTCAAGGGCCAGCTCGTCACCGACGAGAACGGCGCGCAGGTCGAGGGCTACCAGGTGCACCTGGGCGGCGCACTGGGCCTGGAGGCCGGGTTCGGCCGCAAGGTCCGCGGCCTCAAGGTCACCAAGGACGGCCTGCCCGACTACGTCGAGCGCGTCCTGACCCGCTACCAGGCCGACCGCGCCGAGGGCGAGCGCTTCGCCCAGTGGGCGGCCCGGGCGAGCGAGGAGCAACTCTCATGAGTGAGCGAGCCGCACCGTTCTTCTGCCCGTACTGCGGCGACGAGGACCTGCGCCCCTCGGAGGCCGGGCACGGCGCCTGGGAATGCCACGGGTGCCGCCGCGCCTTCCAGTTGAAGTTCCTCGGCCTGCTGTCGCCGGCCAACTCCGGTCCGACCAACGGGGGTTCGTCCGATGACCAGCACGACGACTGACTACGAGGCGATCGCGACCCGGGCCGGCCGCGAACTGGAGGAGGCGACCCCGCAGGAGATCCTGCGCTGGGCCGCCGACACCTTCGGCAAGCGGTTCTGCGTCACCTCCTCGATGGAGGACGCGGTCGTCGCCCACCTCGCCTCCTCGGTGTTCCCCGGCGTGGACGTGGTGTTCCTGGACACCGGCTACCACTTCCCGGAGACCATCGGCACCCGCGACGCGGTGGCCGCGACCATGCCGGTCAACGTCATCACGCTGACGCCGCTGAGGACCGTGGCCGAGCAGGACGCCGAGCACGGACCGAACCTGCACGACCGGGACCCGGACCTGTGCTGCTCGCTGCGCAAGGTCGAGCCGCTCAACCGCGGTCTCGGCGGGTACGACGCCTGGGCCACCGGGCTGCGCCGCGACGAGTCCCCGACCCGCGCCGACACCCCGGTGGTGGCCTGGGACGCCAGGCGCCGCAAGGTCAAGCTCGCCCCGATCGCCCGCTGGACGCAGGAGGACGTGGACGCCTACGTCGCCGCCAACGGCGTGCTGCTCAACCCGCTGCTGTGGGAGGGCTACACCTCGATCGGCTGCTCGCCGCTGTCCTGCACCCGCAAGCCCGGCGAGGGCGAGGACGCCCGGGCCGGCCGCTGGTCCGGCTCCGGCAAGACCGAGTGCGGCATCCACCTCTGACCACCCCGCTCAACCACCCGTAAGGACGGAAACCGTGACAGCTCACACCCTGGCCGCCGGCGGAGCCGCAGAGGCGGCCGCCCCGGCCGCCCCCTGCGAGCGCGGCGCCACCGTGTGGCTGACCGGGCTGCCGAGCGCGGGCAAGACCACCCTGGCGTTCGCCCTGGCCGAGCGGCTGCGCGCCGAGGGCCACAAGGTCGAGGTGCTGGACGGCGACGAGATCCGCGAGTTCCTCTCCAAGGGCCTCGGGTTCTCCCGCGAGGACCGGCACACCAACGTCACCCGGATCGGCTTCGTCGCCGAGAAGCTCGCCGCCAACGGCGTCAAGGTGCTCGCCCCGGTGATCGCCCCGTTCGCCGACTCCCGCACCGCGGTGCGCGAGCGGCACGCGGCGGCCGGCACCGAGTTCCTGGAGATCCACGTCGCCACCCCCGTCGAGCTCTGCGCCGAGCGCGACGTCAAGGGCCTGTACGCCAAGCAGGCCGCCGGCGAGATCTCCGGTCTCACCGGCGTGGACGACCCGTACGAGGCCCCGGAGCGCCCGGAGCTGCGCCTGCAGACGCAGGGCCGCGCGGTGGCCGAGTCCGCCGCCGAACTGCACGCCTTCCTGACCGAGAGGGGCCTCGCGTGACCACCGCGACCGACAGCCTGGTCCACACCGACGACAACCCCTTCGCGCTGACCCACCTGGACGCGCTGGAGGCCGAGTCGGTGCACATCTTCCGCGAGGTCGCGGGGGAGTTCGAGCGCCCGGTGATCCTGTTCTCCGGCGGCAAGGACTCCATCGTCATGCTGCACCTGGCGCTGAAGGCCTTCGCGCCGGCCGCCGTCCCCTTCTCGCTGCTGCACGTCGACACCGGGCACAACTTCCCCGAGGTGATCGCCTACCGCGACCGCGTGGTGGCCGAGCACAACCTGCGCCTGCACGTCGCCCACGTGCAGGACTTCATCGACCGCGGCGTGCTGCGCGAGCGCCCGGACGGCACCCGCAACCCGCTGCAGACCGTGCCGCTGCTGGACGCGATCGAGACCAACCGCTTCGACGCGGTCTTCGGCGGCGGCCGCCGCGACGAGGAGAAGGCCCGCGCCAAGGAGCGCGTCTTCTCGCTGCGCGACGAGTTCGGCGCCTGGGACCCGCGCCGCCAGCGCCCCGAGCTGTGGTCGCTGTACAACGGCCGGCACGCCGTCGGCGAGCACGTGCGCGTCTTCCCGCTCTCCAACTGGACCGAGCTGGACGTCTGGCAGTACATCGAGCGCGAGGGCATCGAGCTCCCGGAGATCTACTACGCCCACGAGCGGGACGTCTTCGCCCGCGGCGGCATGTGGCTGACCGCCGGCGAGTGGGGCGGCCCGAAGGACAGCGAGCCGGTCGAGCGGCGGCTAATCCGCTACCGCACCGTCGGCGACATGTCCTGCACCGGCGCCGTCGACTCGGACGCCACCACCATCCAGGCCGTGATCGCCGAGATCGCCGCCAGCCGGCTCACCGAGCGCGGCGCGACGCGGGCCGACGACAAGCTGTCCGAGGCCGCGATGGAAGACCGCAAGCGCGAGGGGTACTTCTAGACATGACCAGCACCACCCAGGAAGCCACCGCCACGTCGCTGCTGCGCTTCGCCACCGCCGGCTCCGTCGACGACGGCAAGTCCACCCTGGTCGGCCGACTGCTGCACGACTCCAAGTCGGTGCTCGCCGACCAGCTGGAGGCCGTCGAGCACGCCTCCCGCAACCGCGGCCAGGACGCGCCCGACCTCGCGCTGCTCACCGACGGCCTGCGGGCCGAGCGCGAGCAGGGCATCACCATCGACGTCGCCTACCGCTACTTCGCCACCCCCCGGCGGCGGTTCATCCTCGCCGACACCCCGGGCCACGTGCAGTACACCCGCAACATGGTGACCGGCGCCTCCACCGCCGAGCTCGCCGTCGTCCTGGTCGACGCCCGCAACGGCGTGGTCGAGCAGACCCGCCGGCACGCCGCCGTCGCCGCGCTGCTGCGGGTGCCGCACGTGGTGCTGGCCGTCAACAAGATGGACCTGGTCGGCTACGCGGAGCCCGTCTTCGCCGCCATCGCCGAGGAGTTCACCGCCTACGCCGCCTCGCTCGGCGTCAAGGACGTGCTGGCCGTGCCGATCTCGGCCCTGGCCGGGGACAACGTCGTCGAGCCGTCCGCGCACATGGACTGGTACGGCGGCCCGACCCTGCTGGAGCACCTGGAGACCGTCCCGGTCGGCAGCGACCCGAGCGCCGAGCCGGCCCGCTTCCCGGTCCAGTACGTGATCCGCCCACAGACCGAGGAGCACCCCGACTACCGCGGCTACGCGGGGCAGTTGGCCTCCGGCGTGCTGCGGGTCGGCGACCCCGTGACGGTGCTGCCCTCGGGCCACACCACCACCGTCGCCGGGATCGACGCGCTCGGCCGGGCGACCGACATCGCCTGGGCGCCGCAGTCGGTCACCGTCCGGCTCGCCGACGACATCGACATCTCCCGCGGCGACCTGATCGCGGCCGGCCCCGCCCCCGTCCCCACCAAGGACATCGAGGCGACCGTCAGCCACCTCAACGAGCGTCCGCTGCGCGCCGGCGACAAGGTGCTGCTCAAGCACACCACCCGCACCGTGCGGGCGCTGGTCAAGGAGATCTCCTACCGGATCGACATCGACACCCTCGAACAGCGCAGCGGCGCCGAGGGGTTGAACGTCAACGACATCGGCCACGTGGTGCTGCGCACCGCCGAGCCGCTGGCGCTCGACGCCTACTCCGACAACCGTCGCACCGGCTCGTTCCTGCTGATCGACCCGGCCGACGGCACCACCCTCACCGCCGGCATGGCGGGCGAGGCCTTCGACACCGTACGCACCACCGACGCACTCGACGCACCCGAAGAGGAGGACTGGGTCTGATGCCCAGCGAGGCGTACTCGGGCATGGACAAGGAAGGCGGCCGCATCGGCAGCGGCGTCCTCGGCAGTGGCCAGGGCGGGCTGACCCGATGTGTGGGCCGACAGGGCTGAGAACGCCCTGTCACCGGGCCGCCCCTCCCCGTCGGCCCGGCTTGCCCGGCATCGCGATGCCGCAAGCACAACCTTCCGAACGTCCGCCCCGAGACCGCCTCCTGACGGTCCGTCCGTGAACAGGACTCCACCATGGCACCGAACCGGGCCCCCCTCCATACCCTGATCCGCCCCAACGCCGGCCGGATCAGACGCACCGCCGCGGCCGCCGTCGCAGGTCTCGCCGCCGTCAGCCTGCTGTCGGCCTGCGGCTACGGCTCCAAGGCGGACGACAAGTCCTCGGACACCAAGGCCAACGCGGCCGCCACGGCCGGGGACCCCAGCTCCGCCGCCGGCGGCGCGAAGCTCTCCGCGGACACCGTGAAGATCGGTTACTTCGCCAACCTGACCCACGGCACCGCCCTGGTCGGCCTCCAGGAGGGGCTGTTCCAGAAGGAGTTGGGCGCCACCCAGATCAAGACCCAGGTCTTCAACGCGGGCCCGGCCGAGATCGAGGCGCTCAACGCCGGCTCCATCGACATCGGCTGGATCGGCCCCTCCCCCGCGATCAACGGCTACACCAAGTCCGAGGGCAAGTCCCTGAAGATCATCAGCGGTTCGGCCTCCGGCGGGGTCAAGCTGGTGGTCAACCCGGACAAGGTCGCCTCGCTCGACGACCTCAAGGGCAAGAAGATCGCCACCCCGCAGCTGGGCAACACCCAGGACGTGGCGCTGCTCAACTACCTGGCCGGCAAGGGCTACAAGGTCGACGCCTCGTCCGGCGCGGGCGACGTCTCGGTGGTGCGCACCGACAACAAGGTCACCCCCGACGCCTACAAGCAGGGCTCCGTCGACGGCGCCTGGGTGCCCGAGCCGACCGCCTCCAAGCTGGTCACCCTCGGCGCGAAGGTCCTGCTCAACGAGAAGGACGTCTGGCCGGACAAGAAGTTCGTGATCACCAACATCATCGTCTCGCAGAAGTTCCTCAAGGAGCACCCGGACGTGGTGGAGGCCGTGCTGCGCGGCTCGGTGAACACCAACGCCTTCATCAAGGCCAACCCCGACAAGGCCAAGGCCGACGCCAACGAGGCGATCAAGAAGGAGGCCGGCAACGCCCTGGAGCCGGCGATCCTCGACCCCGCCTGGTCGGACATCGACTTCCTGGACGACCCGCTGGCCGGCACCTTGCAGGCCGAGGCCGACCACGCCGTCACCGCCGGGCTGCTCAAGAAGCCCAGCCTGAACGGCATCTACGACCTCGCCCTGCTGAACAAGGTGCTCGCGGCCAAGGGCCAGGCCGCCGTGGCGGACGCCGGACTCGGCACCAAGTAACGCCCGCAGCACGGCCGTTCGCCCCCGACTCCGCGGTCCGGACCTCCGCCCGCCCGGTCGATCCCCGATCGATGCCCACCGGGACGGGCGGGGCCGGACCCCGGCCCCCCTTCGCCAGCCCAGCCGGCTGGCCACGCCAGCCAGCCACGCCAGACCACTCACGCAGGAGGTGCCCGGATGACCACGGCACTGACCACCTCGGCGGACGCCGTCGGCGCCGACGCCCACGGCGGCACGCCCGCCGTCCGGATCTCGCACGTGCACAAGTCCTTCGGCCGCCCGGGCGCCCAGACGCACGTGCTGGACGACATCACCCTCGACGTCGCGCCCGGCGAGTTCGTCACGCTGCTCGGCGCCTCGGGCTGCGGCAAGTCCACCCTGCTCAACCTGGTCGCCGGCCTCGACAAGCCGACCGCCGGCGCCATCGAGGTGCCCGGCGGCCGCCCCGCGCTGATGTTCCAGGAGCACGCGCTGTTCCCCTGGCTCACCGCCGGCAAGAACATCGAACTCGCCCTCAAGCTGGCCGGCGTCCCCCGCCCCGAGCGCCGCCCCGAGGCCGAACGGCTCCTCGAACTCGTCCGCCTCCAGGGCTCGTACGGCAAGCGCGTGCACGAGCTGTCCGGCGGCATGCGCCAGCGCGTCGCGATGGCCCGCGCGCTCGCCCAGGGCAGCAAGGTGCTGCTGATGGACGAGCCGTTCGCCGCGCTCGACGCCATCACCCGCGACGTCCTGCACGACGAGATCACCCGGATCTGGGCCGAGCGTCAGCTGTCCGTCCTGTTCGTCACGCACAACGTGCGCGAGGCCGTCCGGCTCGCCCAGCGCGTCGTGCTGCTCTCCTCCCGCCCCGGCCGGGTCGCCCGCGAGTGGCGGATCGACCTGCCGCAGCCGCGCCGGATCGAGTCCGCCGGCGTCGCCGACCTGTCCATCGAGATCACCGAAGAACTGCGTGGGGAGATCCGTCGCCATGGCCAGCACTGACACCACCCCCGTCCTGGACAAGCCCGTGAACGTGCAGAGCACGAGCGACACCGCGAACGCCGACACGGCGGACGTCGGCGCCGGCCTCGACGCCCTCGACGCGGTCACCGCGCAGCGCGGCTCGCTCGGCGAGGCGCTGCGACAGAAGGCCCTGCCGCCGCTGATCGGCGTGCTCGTCGTGATCGCCCTCTGGCAGGGCGCCTACAGCCTGCACCTCACCTCCTCCTACAAGCTGCCCAGCCCGGCCGACGTGTGGGCCTCCGCCCAGGACCTCTGGTACCAGGGCACGCTGTTCTCGATCATCTGGACCAGCGTCTGGCGCGGCCTGTCCGGCTTCGTGCTCGCCGTCGTCATCGGCACCCCGATCGGCCTGCTGGTCGCCCGCGTCAAGCCGGTGCGCACCGCCATCGGGCCGGTCCTCCAGGGCCTCCAGTCGCTGCCCTCGGTCGCCTGGGTGCCGGCCGCGGTCATCTGGCTCGGCATCAACGACTCGATGATGTACGCGGTCATCCTGCTCGGTGCCGTCCCGTCCATCGCCAACGGCCTGGTCGCCGGCATCGACCAGGTGCCGCCGCTGTTCCTGCGCGCCGGACGCACCATCGGCGCCACCGGGCTGGCCGGTGCCCGGCACGTCCTGCTGCCCGCCGCGCTGCCCGGCTACCTCGCCGGGCTCAAGCAGGGCTGGGCGTTCTCCTGGCGCTCGCTGATGGCCGCCGAACTCGTCGCCTCCTCCCCCGACCTGGGCCTCGGGCTCGGCCGGTACCTGGAGAACCAGCGCGAGTTCTCCGACATGTCCGGGGTGCTGCTCGGGATCATCCTCATCCTGTTCGTCGGCATCGCCATCGAACTGCTGGTGTTCACCCCGGTCGAGCGCCGGGTGCTGCGCAACCGCGGCCTGCTGGCCGCCGGCAAGTAAGGACCCGCGCCATGCCCGCCCTCCTCCTCATCGCCCACGGCAGCCGGGACCCCCGGCACGCCGCGACCGTGGCCGCGCTGGTCGAGGAGGTGCGGGCACTGCGGCCCGGGCTGGAGATCGCCACCGCCTACCTGGACCACTGCGCGCCGCGGATCCCGCAGGTCCTCGGGCGGCTCGACGGCGCGGCGGTGGCCGTGCCGCTGCTGCTCAACCGGGCCTACCACGCCAAGCACGACATCCCCGCCGCCCTGCGCGCCGCCGGCTCCCGGCTGCCGGTGGCGGAGGTCCTCGGCCCCTCGCCGCTGCTGCTGGCCAGCCTCGACCGCCGCCTCGCCGAGGCCGGGCTCGACGTCGCCTCCCCTACCGTGCGGGCCCGCACCGGCGTGGTGCTGGCGGCGGCCGGCTCCTCCGACCCGGCCGCCGATGCCGCCACCCGCGCCGTCGCCGCCGCGTGGCGGCGCACCCGCGGCTGGGCCGCCGTCGAGGTCGCCTACGCCTCCGCGGCCGGCCCCCGCGTCCCCGACGCGCTCGCCGCCCTGCGCACCGCGGGCGCCGCCCGCACGGCCGTCGCCCCCTACCTGCTGGCCCCCGGCCTCCTCCCGGACCGCATCGCCGCCTCCGCCGCGGACGCCGACGTCCTCGCCGACGTCCTCGGCCCCGCCCCCGAAGTCGCCGCCCTCCTGCTGGCCCGCTACGACGCCGCCCGCCTCGCCACCCCGCAGGTGCCCGCCCTCACCGCCTGAGCCTCACGAGGCCTTCCGGTGCCGGTACTCGGCCACCGCCGCGGTGATCACACTGAGCGGCACCGGCTCGTCCACATCGGCAATCGCGGCCTCGATCCACTCCCGCATGATGGCCGTCGGCTTCAGCCCCCGCTCCCGCGCCCGCCGCCGCACCTCGTCCATCACCGGCTTGGGCAGCCGCAGCGAGGTGGTGATCATCACCGACTCCGCCGTGATCGGCTCCCCGGGCTCGGCGCTCATGACCTCGTCCTCGGTGAGCTCGTGCGTCTCGTCGTACTCGGCGATGGCTTCGAGCTCCGCGCCGTTGTCAGTCATCTGCCACCTTCAACTCGTCCGCTTGGAGAACAGGCGCCGTTCGGCAGAGCCGTCATGTCACGCGCAGTGGCGCAGTACCACGCCGAGGGCACCGTGGCGCAGGCCGCCGGCACCACCAACAGATAACGACCCGCCCGCGTCACGCCGTAGCAGAGCGTTGTGCCGGCCCGGCCGCCCGAGAACCGATGAGGACGGGTGAAGACGACATCCTCGACCTCCTCCGGGTCCACGCCATGCCTGGCGATGTGCTCCTCGGACCGCTCGTTCCAGCAGATCTCACCAGGCACGAGCCGCAGCGTGTTGCAAACGCAATACGCCAGGCCAGCGGGGTTCACTCGGGCGGGTGACGGCGCCCGGGAGCGCGGACGGCGCGCGCGGCCGGGGCCGCGCGCGCCGTGGGGGTAGGGGTGGGTCAGGCCGGGAGGTTCCACTTCTGGTTGGCGGCGCCGTTGCAGTCCCAGATGCCCAGCTGGTTGCCGTTGGTGGTGGAGAAGCCCAGGTCGTCCAGGCAGCGGCCGGACTGCGGGTTGACCAGCGAACCGTCGGGGCGGGCCTGCCACTGCTGGGCGCCGGTGCCGTTGCAGTCCCAGGTCTGCACCAGGGTGGCGTTGCCGGTGCGTCCGCCCTGGACGTCCAGGCACTTGCCGAGGGCGCGGATGGTGCCGTCGGTGCCGATCTTCCAGGTCTGGTTGACGTTGCCCAGGCAGTCCCAGATCTGGGTGGGGGTCCCGTTGGCGGTGCTGCCGCCGCGCACGTCCACGCACTTGTTCGCGTAGCCGCTGATCTGGCCGACCGGCCCCGCCGGAACCGCCGGGCCGAACTGGATATAGCCCATACCCGGCGTCAGCGGGTAGCGGCACGAGGTGCTGCCGGTGCCGTTGCCGGTCACCCAGTTGCCGGGCGAGACCTCGTAGATGGGCATGTACCGGGTCCAGTCGTAGCCATTGCAGTCGACCACGACGCGCCAGGTCTGGTTCGGGTCGATGCCCGTGCAGGTGCCGACGGGGTTCCAGTTGGCGTCGTTGACGGTGCAGCTCCCGACGCCGCCCGGGCCCGGGACGGTGCTGGACGCCGCGCTCTGGGTAGTGCTCTCGGCGGCTCCAGCTGCGGCGGGCGCGGTGAGCGCGGCGGCTCCGGCGAGCAGGGCGGTGGCGAACATGGTGGCGATACGACGCATGGCGGGGCTCCTTGAGGCTGAGGGTGATCCGGTCGGCAGTCCTGCCGCGGGCATCAGACGGGCAGGTGCCAGACCTGGTTGACGGCGGTGGCGCCGAAGCAGTCCCAGATCTGCAGGACCGCGCCGTTCGCACTGGAGACGCCCCGCACGTCCAGGCAGCGGCCCGACTGCGGGTTGACCAGCGAACCGTCGGGGCGGGCCTGCCACTGCTGGGCACCCGTGCCGTTGCACTCCCAGGTGCGCACCAGCGTCCCGTTGCCGGTTCGCCCGCCCTCGACGTCCAGGCAGTTGCCGACCGCCCGCACGGTGCCGTCGACACCGACCTTCCAGGTCTGGTTCACGTTGCCCAGGCAGTCCCAGATCTGGGTCTGGGTCCCGTTCGCGTTGCTGCCGCCGCGCACGTCCAGGCACTTGCCCGCGATGCCGGTGATCTGGCCGACCGGACCTGCGGGGACCGCCGGACCGAACTCGATCTGGCCCGCACCCGGCATCAACGGGTAGATGCACCCGGTGGTGGCGGTGCCGCTGCCGGTGACCCAGTCGCTGACCGCACCCGAGTAGATGGGCATGTTCCAGTTCCAGTCGTAACCCGTGCAAGCGACCCCGACGCGCCAGGTCTGCATCGGGTTGATGCCCGTACAGGTGCCGACGGGGACCAAGTTGACGTCGGTGACGGTGCAGCTCCCGACGCCGCCCGGGCCCG
Source organism: Kitasatospora sp. NPDC097643 (assembly GCF_040302625.1). Taxonomy (NCBI): domain Bacteria; kingdom Bacillati; phylum Actinomycetota; class Actinomycetes; order Kitasatosporales; family Streptomycetaceae; genus Kitasatospora; species Kitasatospora sp. NPDC097643. The sequence goes on from NZ_JBEOSA010000027.1 coordinate 51,919, forward strand.
GGACGGTGGTGGACGGCGCGCTCTGGGTGGTGTTCTCGGCGGCTCCGGCGGCGGGCGCGATGAGCGCGGCGGCACCGGCGAGCAGGGCGGTGGCGAACAGGGCGGCGGTACGACGCATGGGGGAGTCCTTCCGGGGAGGGTGAACCGGGCGACCCACATGTGAAGTACTCGTGGTGATAATGCGATTTTTATGTGGGCCGCGCGAAAGCCTCGGGGCGGGACATGTTCACGGTCAACGGGCAGGGTGAAGATCACGCCACCGGTCCGTCCACGTACGGAACGTGTACGACACGGCACGCGACCGACCCGGGCAGGCCGGACGCGCGGGCGATCCGGCCGGATCCTGTACGGCCCGGCCCCCGGGTGAACGGGAGCCAGGCCGCGGCCGGGTGGTGCCGGGTCAGATCCGCCGCAGGGTGAAGGTGTCCGTGGGGTGGCCGCCGATCGCGTCGGCGAGGCCGCCGGTGAGCTGGTAGAGGGCGCCGGCGGGGCCGGCGGTGACGGCGGTGGGGGTGGGATCCGTGCTGGGGTGGACGGCGGTGAGGCGGGCGGTGCGCCAGTGGTCGTCGGAGCGCAGTTCGACCTCGGCGTCGCGGCCGGCGCCGAAGAAGGCGTTGGTGACGCCCGCGATGCCGCCGTCCGGGCGGCCGTGCAGGCCGTCGAGGTGGAGCAGCGCGCCGGGCTCGGCGCCGGTGACCTCGACGCGGCGCAGTTCGGCGGGGCGGTGCACCGGCAGCTGCCAGAGGGCGCCGTCGTCCCACTTCCCGAGGACGAGCCGGCCGTCCCGGTAGACGATGCCGTTGAGGCCGGGGAGGCCGGGCTGCGGGGTGAGCCGCTCGTCGCGCAGCAGCACGGAGGCGGTGCCGTCGGCCGTGACCCGGTAGACGATCGGGGCGGAGGAGTCGGTGACGTACGCGGTGCCGTCGGGGCCGATGGCGAGGTCGTTGGCCTGGTGCCCGCCGCCGTCGCCGGCCACCGCCGCGAGGTCGACGTAGAAGAGCCGACGACCGGTGTCCAGGTCGTAGGCGCCGAGGCCGGCGATGTGGTTGCGGGTGGCGGCGCTGCTGCGTTCGCCGACGCCGTTGTCGAGGTTGGCGACCAGGACGCGGTTGCGCGCGGGGTCCACCTTCACCCCGGCGACCTCCACCAGGGCGGCCGGGTCGTCGACCAGGGTGCGGACGCTCCCGTCGGTGCGGACGGCGGAGACGGTACCGTGGCGCAGCGAGCCGAGCAGGAAGCGGTGGTGGGCCTGGTCCCAGGCGGCCGACTCGGGTACCAGCGCGGCGGCGTGACCGGTGATCACGGCCGGGGCGCGCCCGGCGGAGGCCGAAACGGAGGCCGAGGCCGAGGCGGTGGCGTTGGCGGTGCCGGAGGCCGTACCGAGCAGCAGGGCGGATGCGGCGGTGGCGACCAGGGTGCGGCGGAGGGCGCGGTTCATCGGGGATCCCTTGGGTGTGTGGTCCGTTGACGGGATCAAGCCTCGCCGGACCGGCCGGGCCGCAGCAGTGCGTGGCGATACTGGTAGTCGAACTACCAGGAAGGACGGGGGACATGAACGACGCCGAGGAGCGCCGGCGGGAGCTGTCGGGCTTCCTGCGCAGCCGCCGGGCCCGGCTGACGCCGGAGGACGTCGGTCTGGCGCCGGGGGTGCGGCGCCGTACGCCGGGGCTGCGGCGGGAGGAGTTGGCGCTGCTGGCCGGGGTGGGGGTGACCTGGTACACCTGGCTGGAGCAGGGGCGGGACATCAACCCCTCGCCGGAGGTGCTGGGTTCGTTGGCCCGTACGCTGCGGCTGGACCGCGCGGAGACGGCGTACCTGTTCCGGCTGGCGGGCAGCCACCCGCGGGAGGACGACGCCGGGGTGCCCGACGAGGTGCCGGCCTCGCTGCTGCGGCTGATGCACGCGCAGTGGCCGGCGCCGGCGTTCCTGATGGACGCCGGCTGGGAGGTGCGGGCGTGGAACCGGGGTGCCGAGGCCCTGTTCGGCCTCTCCGCCTGGCCGTTGGAGCAGGGCCTGGCCTGGGTGGTGTTCGGCAATCCGGTGCACCGGGCCCGGGTCGTGGACTGGGAGGCCCATGCCCGCCGGTTCCTGGCCCAGTTGCGTTCCTCGTACGCCGAGCGCGGCGGCGACGCGACGGCGGCCGGGCGCCGGCTGGCCCGGCTGATCGCCCAGGTGCGGGCCGAGTACCCGGAGGCGGAGCGCTGGCTGGACGAGCACCGGGTGGAGGAGCGTGCGGGAGCCGAGAAGGTCATCCGGCACGAGGAGTTGGGGCTGCTGCGGATCGACGAGCACGTCCTCCAGGCGCCCGGCGGCCTCCAGCTGGTCGTCCTCGCTCCCCGGGACGCCGAGACGGCCGACCGCCTGAGCCGGCTCGGCCCGGCGGCCGTGCCGGTGTGAGGGGGTCCCGCCGCCCCGTTCCAGCGGGGTCGGGGCGGCGGGACCGGGGCGGCGGGACCGGGGCCGGGTCAGGCCGTCGGGAGGTTCCACTTCTGGTTGTCGTAGCCGTTGCAGTCCCAGATGCCGAGCTGGTTGCCGTTGGCGGTGGAGAAGCCGAGGTCGTCCAGGCAGCGGCCGGACTGCGGGTTGAGCAGCGAGCCGTCCGGGCGGGCCTGCCACTGCTGGGCGCCGGTGCCGTTGCAGTCGTAGATCTGGACCCGGGTGGCGTTGCCGGTGCCGCCGCCGCTGACGTCCATGCACTTGCCGAGGGCCCGGATGGTGCCGTCGACCCCGATCCGCCACTTCTGGGCCCAGGTGCCGTTGCAGTCGTAGATCTGGACGGGGGTGCCGTTGCCGGTGTTGGCGCCCTTCACGTCCACGCACTTGCCCGCGTAGCCGGTGATCTGGCCGGTCGGGCCGGCGGGCGGGGTGGCGCCCATGACGATGCGCGGGAACCAGACGCTGTCGCCGATGCCGCAGGAGGCCGAGGCGGTGCCGTCGCCGATCGCCAGGCCGCCCCACGCGGGGCGGGAGAACTGCACGGTGTGGTCGGCGTTCCAGTAGTAGCAGTTGGCGGTGACGGACCAGGTCTGCATCGGGTCGAGGCCGGTGCAGCGGCCGACGACGCTCCAGCCGGACACGCCGACGGAGCAGGCGGGGTCGGCCTGGGCGGCGGTGGCCGGCGCGGTCAGGGCGGCGGCCCCGGCGAGCAGGGCGGTGGTCAGCAGTGCGGTGGATCGGCGCATCGGGACGGTCGTCCTTCCAAGTCGGCGGATCACGTCAACTCGGCCTCCGGCGCTTCGTGATGACGGCGCGTCGGATGTGCGGGCCGCGGGCAAGCCTCGGGGTGGGCGCGGTGGACCGTCAACCGGCAGTTCACCGGGAACTGCCGGTCGCACCGGCGCTGAGCAGCGCAGTTCCGGCCAGCGGCAGTTCCGGGCGGCGGCAGTTCCGGGCGGCGGCAGCTTCGGCCGGCGCCCGGAACGCCGAACGGCCCGGCGCCCCCTCCGCAGCGGGGATGCCGGGCCGTTCCGCGGAACGTCAGTCGAACTTGCGGCGCTGGCGCCCGGTGCCGTAGTTGCCGCCGGACTTGGAGCCGCTGCCGGGCTTGGCGCGGCCGGAGGAGCGGCCGATGAAGCCGGCCGCCTGGGGGCGGTCGCCGCCCTGGCCGCCGGCGCCGATGCGCTGCTTGGGGCGGGGGCGGCGCGGGTTGCCGTTCATGTCGACGTCGGTCGGCAGCGTGGAGCGCTTGCCGGGGCGGCGGCGCGGGGTGCCGGCCTTGGCCTCGGGCTTGCCCTCGGCGGGCGGGGTCACCACCGGCACGGCGAGGGTGACCGGGACGCCGCTGGGGGTGCGGGCGCCGGTGATCTTGGCGAGGTCGGCGTCGCCGGGGCGGATCTTGGTGACGGTCGGGCGGATCCCGGCGACCGTCATCAGCCGGTTGACCTCGCGGCGCTGCTCGGGCAGCACCAGGGTGACGACCGTCCCGGACTCGCCGGCCCGGGCGGTGCGGCCGCCGCGGTGCAGGTAGTCCTTGTGGTCGACCGGCGGGTCGACGTTGACGACCAGGTCGAGGCCGTCGATGTGGATGCCGCGGGCGGCGACGTTGGTGGCGATCAGCGCGGTGACGTGGCCGTCCCGGAACTGGTCCAGCACCCGGTTGCGCTGCGGCTGGGACTTGCCGCCGTGCAGGGCCGCGGCCTTGACGCCGTTGGCGAGCAGCTGCTTGGCGAGCCGGTCGGCGCCGTGCTTGGTGTGCACGAACATGATCACGCGCCCGTCGCGGGAGGCGATGTGCGCGGTGGCGGACGCCTTGTCGGTCGGGTCGAGCTGGAGGACGTGGTGGTCCATGGTGGTCACCGCGCCGGCCGACGGGTCCACCGAGTGGGTGACCGGGTCGGTGAGGAAGCGCTTGACCAGGCGGTCGACGTTGCGGTCCAGGGTGGCGGAGAAGAGCATCCGCTGCCCGCCCTCGGCGACCTGCTCCAGCAGCTTGCTGACCTGCGGCAGGAAGCCCATGTCGGCCATCTGGTCGGCCTCGTCCAGGACGGTGATCGTGACGTCGGAGAGGTTGACGTCACCGCGCCCGATCAGGTCGTCGAGCCGGCCCGGGGTGGCGACCAGGACCTCGGTGCCGCGGCGGACGGCGTTGGCCTGCCGGTTGATCGACATGCCGCCGACCACGGTGGTGATCCGCAGGTTGACGGCGGTCGCGTACGGGGTGAGCGCCTCGGTGACCTGCTGGGCCAGCTCGCGGGTGGGCACCAGGACCAGCGCCAGCGGGTGCCGGGCGTCGGCACGGCGGCCGGCGGTGCGGGCCAGCAGCGGCAGGCCGAAGGCCAGGGTCTTGCCGGAGCCGGTGCGGCCGCGGCCGAGCACGTCGCGACCGGCGATCGAGTCGGGCAGGGTGGCGGCCTGGATCGGGAACGGCTCGGTGACGCCCTCGCGGGTCAGCGCGGAGAGGATCGCCTTGGGCAGGTCGAGCTCGCCGAAGCTGGCCGCCGGGGGCCGGGCCGGGGTGCCCTCGACGACGGTGAAGTCGGCGGGCTCGGGCGCGACGGTGGTGCGGATGTTCTTGGGGGCGCCGGCGCGGCTGCGCGGCTTGCGCGCCTGCTCGGGGCGCTCGGCGTTCTCGGTGCGGCGCGGGCGCTCGGCGCCTTCGGTACGACGCGGGCGCTCGGCGCGGCCGGCGCTCTCGGTGCGGCGCGGACGCTCGGTCCGGGCGGCGTTGTCGGTGCGGCGCTCGCGCGGCGGGCGGGCAGGGGTGGTCACGGGGTCTCCGTCCGTTGGGCAACAGCCCGGTGTGCGGGCTGGTCGGCCGTCGGAAGGGAGTGCGCCGCCCCGGCCGTTCGGCGGCATGCGCGAGGGCCCGCACCCTGCGGTACGGGCCCTCGCTTCGCGAGATCGCGAGTCAGCGTGGAGGCTGACGTCAGCCGATGACGCGGATGTTCTCGGCCTGCGGGCCCTTCTGGCCCTGGGTGACGTCGAACTCGACGTGCTGGCCCTCGAGCAGCTCACGGAAGCCGTTCGCCTGGATGTTCGAGTAGTGCGCGAACACGTCCGGGCCGCCCTCGGCCTGCTCGATGAAGCCGAAGCCCTTTTCGCTGTTGAACCACTTCACGGTGCCGGTAGCCATAACCGTCTCCTCTAAAACTGGGGCATCAGGGATTCACACCTCGTGAACCCCGAGTAGCCGCGATCCCCATCCGGAGACTGAAACACCGGACAAAACAAATGCGCCTGTTGGTTGGGACCAGCAGGCGCACACAAGCGTTCATGGGAACCAAAACTGCAACTGACTCGACTGTAGCACGCTGGCACCCCGATTGACCGGGGAGTTTTCTGCCCGACAGATCACGTTTGGCCGCCCGGGAAAGCGGGCAGGCGGCGCCCCGCCGAAGCGGGACGCCGCCGTGTCCGGGCGTTTCCGGTGATCAGTGCCGGCCGGCCGGCTCCGGCAGGCCGTGCGCACCCGCCACCGGCGCCGTGCCGTGGCCGACGGCGTCGCCGCCGTGGCCGGGCCACCAGGCGCGCTTGCCGACCAGCGCGGTGAGCGCCGGGGTGAAGAACATCGCCATCACGAAGGCGGCCAGCAGGATGCCGAAGGCCATCGCGAAGCCGAACTCCATCATGAACATGTTGCCCGCGAGCATGAAGGTCGCGAACGAGGCCGCCAGGATGAAGCCGGCCGCGGCGACGGTCGGGCCGCCGTGACGCAGCGCCTCGCGGGCCGCCTCGCGCGGGCTGCGGCCCGCCCGGGCCTCCTCGCGCAGGCGGGCGATGATCAGGATGTTGTAGTCGGTCCCGATCGCCACCACGAAGAGGTAGATCAGGATCGGCATCATGAACATCAGGCCGGTCTCGCCCTTGAGGTTCTGGAAGATCAGCGTGGTCGAGCCGAGGGTGGCGGTGAAGCCGAGGCCGACCGAGGCCATCAGGTACCAGGGGGCGACCACGCTGCGCAGCTGGAGCGCGAGGACCAGCAGGATGAGCAGCCCGGCGATCGGGAAGACCAGCTCGTAGTCGTGCGTCATCGCCAGGTTGATGTCCTTGAACACCGAGGTCAGGCCGCCGACCTTGGCCTCGGTGCCGGCCGGCGCCTGGCCGTGGGCGACCTCGCGCAGCTCGGTGACGGCGTCGATGGCCTCGCCGCTGGCGGGCGCGTCCTTGAGCATGACGGTGAACTGCGCGGTGGTGCCGTCGGCGTTGATGCTCTTGGCGTCGGCGTTCGGCAGGAACACCTTGGAGACGCCGTTGACCTTCTGCAGCTTGTCGGCGAAGGCCTGGAAGGAGGCCGGGTCGAGCTTCCCGCCGTTGGTGCTGCTCAGGTAGACCTGGCTCGGGTCGGCCGCGCCCTTGGAGAAGCCGTTGGCGATCTTGTCCTGGACGACCATCGACTCCTTGTCCTTGGGCATGGAGCTGCTGGCCATGTCGAACAGGCCGTTGTAGTTCAGCGCACCCGCGGACAGCGCCAGCAGCACACCGCCGGAGGCGACGGCGACCAGCGCCGGGCGCTTCTGGACGACCCGGCCGAGCGCGGTGAAGCGCGCGTCGCTGGGCTCGTTCATCCACTTCTTGCCGGGCCAGAAGACGGCGCGGGCCGGGATGACGGAGAGCAGCGCCGGGGCCAGGGTGAGGGCGGCGAAGGCGGTGACGACGACCGCGATGGCCAGCGCCGGGCCGAGGGCCTGGAACATGCCGAGGCTGGAGAGGATCAGCGCGGCGAAGGCGATGGTGACGGCGCCGGCCGCGGAGGCGATCGCCTCGCCGACCCGGCCGACCGCGTTGACGACGGCGTCCTTGCGGTCGTCGCCGGCCCGCAGCCGCTCGCGGTAGCGGAAGGCGAGGAAGAGGAAGTAGTCGGTGCCGACGCCGAGGACGACGACGATCAGGATCGCCATCAGCACCGGGGTGCTCTTCAGGTTGAAGATGTCGGTGGCGTAGTTGATCAGGCCCATGGAGGCGGGCAGCGCGACCACCAGCGAGACCAGGATCGGCAGCAGGCCGGCCAGGATGCTGCGGAAGATGATGCCGACGATCACGATGACCAGCACCAGCGTGGCCATGGTGATGATGCCCTCGGCGGCGCCGGAGGACTCCTTCTGGTCCAGCGCCTGCGCGGCCGGGCCGCCGAGCTGGAACTTCAGGCTGGTGCCGGAGGCGAGCTGCTTGCCCTCCTCGCGGATCTTCTTGGCGATGTCGGAGAACTCGTTCTGGTCCTGCTGCTTCACCTTGTCGATGGCGATCATCGCCATCGCGTACTTGCCGTCCTGCGAGGTGGTCTGCTTGCTGGCCGGGATGACCTTCTCGACGCCCTCGATCTTCTTGGCCGCCAGGTCCTGGACCAGCTTGTCCATCGAGGCCTTGTCGGCGTCGTTCAGCGCGGCGCCGTCATTGCGCTCGAACAGGGCGAGCGCGGAGGGGGTGAAGGCGCTGGGGAAGGCCTTCTCCTGCACCTGCGCGGCCTGGATGGACTCGTAGTGCTTGGGGAGGAACGCGGCCTCGTCCGTCTGGGCGGCGATCTTCGGTGCGGACAGGACGAGTCCGAAGGCCACGACCACCCATGCGATGATCACAAACCACGCACGGCGTACCGCGAATTGTCCTAGTCGGTGGAACATGCTCGTGATGCCTCCTGGGCATGGTTCACCGCAGCCCTTGGGGGACGGGACGCCGGGCGACGGCAGGACCGGCCCGGGGAACGCACGGCGACGCCCCCTAGCCGGTCGGCAGGTAAGTAGGTCTTGGGCGTCATCCTACGAGCACTTGCTTGCCGCCCGGCAAGGAGCCCCCGTTTTCCAACCCCCGATGGGCCGCCCCGAAACGGCCCGCGCTCCAGTCTCCCCCGACGGCACGCCGGTTGACCTCGTGCTCCGGGTGGAGACAACTCCCCCTCAGGGTGGAGTTCGCCCCCTACCTCCAGGGAGGAGACGGTCAGGGTCGGGGGGTAGGGAAAACCCCACCCCGGCCCCGAGGCAAGCACCAGGGGCCACTCACCCGCCAGCCGGATACCTCCCCAACACCCGTTTCCCTACTGTCGATTGCGACGCCGGACCCGCACCCGGCGCCCGGAATCCGGCGGCCGTGGCGAGCACCGACCACCACCGCCCGTCCGGCGACGACCGCCGCTCTCCCTGGGGGGACCACCGTGAGGACCAAGCTCGGCATGGCTGCCGCGATGGGCGCCTGGAGCGCCAAACACAGAAAGACCGCCGTCTTCGGCTGGCTGCTCTTCGTCGTCCTCGTCGCCGTGCTCGGCGGCCTGCACGGCAGCACCGAGGTGACCGAGTCCGAGGCGATGCCCGGACAGGTCTCCCGCGCCGCGAAGATCCTCGACGACGCCGGCATCAAGAACCCGGCCGGCGAGACCGTCCTGGTCCAGAGCACCACGCAGACCGCCGACGCGCCCGTCTTCCGGGCCGCCGTCGCCGAGGTGGTCGCCGCCGTCAACGGCACCGGCCGGGCCGCCGCCGTCCACTCCCCGTACGACACCAAGGCGGTCTCCGGGGACGGCCACTCGGCGCTCGTCCAGGTGACCCTCAAGGGCGACCACGACGAGGCCGTCAAGAACGTCCAGACCGTCCTGGACGCCGTCGCCGGCGTGCAGTCCAAGCACCCCGACCTCACCGTGGTCGAACTCGGAGACGCCAGCTCCGGCAAGTGGCTCCAGGACCAGTTCGCCAACGACTTCGCCCGCGCCGAGTGGACCGCCGTGCCGCTCGCCCTCGGCATCCTGCTGATCGCCTTCGGCGCCCTGGTCGCCGCCGTGCTGCCGGTGGTCCTCGCGCTCACCGCCTTCGTCGCGGCCGGCGGGCTGGTCGCGCTCGGCAGCGGCCTGCTGCACACCAGCAACGACGCCAGCTCGGTGATGCTGCTGGTCGGCCTCGCGGTCGGCGTCGACTACTGCCTCTTCTACCTGCGCCGCGAGCGCGAGGAGCGGGCCGCCGGGCGCGACCTGGACGGCGCGCTGGCCGTCGCCGCCGCCACCAGCGGCCGGGCCGTGCTGGTCTCCGGGGTCACCGTCGTGGTCGCCATGGCCGGCATGTTCCTCACCGGGATCGCCGACTTCCAGGCGATGGCCTTCGCCACCATCGTGGTCGTCGTCACCGCCGTGCTCGGCTCGCTCACCGTGCTGCCCGCCCTGCTGTCGATGCTCGGCGACCGGGTCGACAAGGGCCGCCTCCCGCTGCTGTCCCGGCTGCGCCGCCGCGACACCGCCGAGGCCGGCGGCCGGTTCTGGAACGCCGTGCTCACCCCGGTGCTGCGCCGCCCGCTGGCCGCCACCCTGCTCGCCGGCGCCTTCCTGCTCGGGCTGGCCGCGCCACTGCTCACCATGCACACCGCCAACCTGACGTTCCAGCAGCAACTGCCCAAGGGCAACGAGCTGGTGGCCGTCTCACAGAAGATCAACGACGCCTTCCCGGGCAGCCCCGCCCCCGCCACCGTGGTCGTCAAGGCCACCGACATCGGCTCCCCCGCGATGACCGCCGCCCTCGCCGACCTCAAGGCCAGGGCGCTCGCCAGCGGCCGGATGCACGGCCCGGTGGACGTCACCGTGCACGCCGACAAGAACATCGCCGTCGTCGACATCCCGCTCAACGGCACCGGCAACGACGACACCAGCACCGCCGCCCTGAAGACCCTGCGCGAGGAGCTGGTGCCCGCCACCGTCCTCAAGGTGCCCGGCACCGAGGCCCCGGTCACCGGACGCACCGCCGGCTCGTACGACTTCAACAACCAGATGACCGACGCGATGCCGGTGGTCCTCGGCTTCGTGGTCGCCTTCGCCTTCCTGCTGATGCTCACCTCGTTCCGCTCGCTGGCCGTCGCCGCCACCGCCGTGGTGCTCAACCTGCTCTCGGTGGGCGCCGCGTACGGGGTGCTGACCCTGGTCTTCCAGCACGGCGTGGGCGCCTCGCTGCTCGGCACCGCGGGCGTCGGCGCGGTCGAGTCCTGGGTGCCGCTGTTCCTCTTCGTGATCCTCTTCGGCCTCTCGATGGACTACCACGTGTTCGTGGTCTCCCGGATCAAGGAGGGCCGGGACCGCGGCCTGCCGACCCGGGCCGCGATCGCCCACGGCATCCGCTCCACGGCCGGGGTGGTCACCAGCGCCGCGGTGATCATGGTCGGGGTGTTCGCGGTCTTCGGCACCCTGTCCATGCAGGCCATGAAGCAGATGGGCGTCGGCCTGGCGGTCGCGGTGCTGATCGACGCCACCGTCATCCGCGCCGTCCTGCTGCCCTCGGTGATGAGCCTGCTCGGCGAGCGCAACTGGTACCTGCCGCGCTGGCTGAACTGGCTGCCGGACCTCTCGCACGGCGAGGCCGTCCCGCCGGTCGGCACCGCCCGCACCCTGCACGGCCAGGCCCCCGCGGCGCCCGCCGAGGGCAACCGGCACCGCCGGGTCGAGGTCTGACCACCCACTCTCCACGGCCGGGCCCCGCAGCGCGCGGGGCCCGGCTGCGTCATGATGATCACGACCGGCCGGTGGCCCGGAGAGCGGCACCGGGGAACCCGAGGAACGGAGCAGCGCCATGATCCCCTTCGACGAGGGCCGGGCCCGACTGCTGCTCGCCCACGCCTGCGAGTCCGCCGGACTGCCCGGCCCCGGCGACGCCCGACTGCTCGCGCTCGGCGAGAACGCCGTCTTCGACCTCGGCGACCCGGCGGTGGTCGCCAAGGTCGGCCGCGGCCCCGAACTGTACGAGCGGGCCCACCGCGAACTCGACGTCGCCCGGTTCCTCGCCGGGCAGGGCGTCCCGGTGGTCCGCCCGTACGACGCGGTGCCGCCCGAGCCGCAGCTCGCCCACGGGCACCCGGTCACCTTCTGGCACCGGCTCGCCCCCGCCGTCCGGCCCGCCCGCCCCGCCGACCTGGCCCCGCTGCTGCGCGACCTGCACCGGCTGCCGCCGCCGCCCCTCCCGCTCGCCCACCGCGACCTGCTGGCCCCGGTCGAGCGCTGGCTGGCCTCCGCCGAGGGCCACGTCGACCCGGCCGACGTCGCCTTCCTGCGCCACCGCCGGGACGCCTTCGCCGCCGCCCTGCCCGACCTCGCCCCGCACCTGACCCCCGGCGTGATCCACGGCGACGCGCTGCCGCGCAACGTCCACGTCGGCCCGGACGGGCCCGTCCTGCTCGACCTGGAGAACGTCTCGAACGACCTGCGCGAGCACGACCTGGTGGTCCTCGCGCTCAGCCACGACCGCTACGGCGTGCCGGGCGAGGAGTACCGGGAGTTCACCGCGGCGTACGGCTGGGACGTCCGCGAGTGGCCCGGCTTCGCGGTGCTGCGCGGGGCCCGGGAGACGGCCAGCGCCTCCTGGGTGGCCCAGCAGGCGGCGGGCAACCCGGCCGCGCTGGCGGAGTTCCGCCGCCGGGTCGCCTCGCTGCGCGAGGGGGCGACGGAGGTGCGCTGGTACCCGTTCTGAGCGGGGCGGGAAGGGGGTGGGGATAGCGGCCGTCGTCGGCGAACGCCAAGCCGACGGCGTGTGAGAAGTGTCTTAAGGCGGATCGGTCCGTCGCGCAACCGGCGCCCGTACGATCGGCGTCCTATCGGACAGTCATCCTGACCGAGGGATCGGCACCCGTCTTCAGCACCTCAGGAGCCGCCGCCATGCCCCAGCCCGCCGCCCAGCCCCGCCCGTCGACCCGCCCGGCCCGCCGCCGTCCGCGGCTGATCGCCGGCTGCGTCGCCGTGGCCGCAGCCCTGGGCCTGGCCGCGTGCGGAACCGCCAGCGGAGCGCTCCAGCCGGGCGCCACCGCCGGCGCGCAGTCCCCGATCGTCATCCAGCCGACCACGCCCACCGGCACCCCGGCGCAGACCATCGCGCCCACCCCCGGCTCCGACGGGGTGCGCCCCTCCGGCGCCCCGGCCGCCCCGGCCACCCCGTCCGGCAACCCGAAGACGAAGACGCCCCCGTCGGCCGGCGGGACGCCGGCCGGGACGCCGTCCACCGGCCCGACGGGCACGCCCACCGGCACGCCCTCGGGGATGCCCGCGGGGACGCCGTCGCCGGGCACCACCCCGGGCGCGCCGCCCACCAGCACCGCGCCCGTCCCGCCCGTCCCGGCCGGCACCGTCATCGGCTCCACCGCCTCCGGCGGCCGCACCGTGGCCCTCACCTTCGACGACGGCCCCGGCCCGGCCACCGGCCAGATCCTGGACCTGCTCGCCCAGTACGGCGCCAAGGCCACCTTCTGCGAGATCGGCCAGAACGCCGCCGCCAACCCGGCCCTGGTCAAGCGCGTCCTGGCGGGCGGCCACCGGCTCTGCGACCACAGCGTCCACCACCCGCAGCCCTTCGCCAAGCTGCCGCACGACAAGGCCGTCTACGAGATCTCCGCCGCCAAGGACATGATCGTCCAGGCCGGCGGCCCCGGCACCCAGGTCACCTGGTTCCGCGCCCCCGGCGGCGGCTTCAACGCCGACAACGAGCACATCACCGCGAGCCTCGGCATGAGCTCGCTCGGCTGGACCGTCGACCCGCGGGACTGGTCCCGCCCCGGCGTGCCCGCCATCGTCTCCACCGTGCAGAGCCAGCTCAAGCCCGGCGGCGTCATCCTGATGCACGACGGCGGCGGCGACCGCAGCCAGACCGTGGCCGCACTGAAGCAGCTGCTGCCCTGGCTGGTCGCGCAGGGCTACACCTTCGACTTCCCGGCGGCGTAAGACCGTTGGCCTGTTCGCTCCCCGTTCACCTGGTGGACGGGGAGCAGTCGTTTCGGGCCCGGGTTCGGCCAACGCGCCGAACCCCACCGCCAAGGCCGCCCCAGCGCCGAGGAGTTCACCCGCGCCGAGGCCCGGCCGCCGGCCGACGAACCGTCGGCCCCCGCCGGGCCGTAGGGTGAGCCGGGTGACGAACACCCACGCCGGCCCCATCTCCGCCGACGACCTCGCCGTCGCGCTGCCCGCGATCGCACCCTACCTGCGGCCCGCCACACTGCTCCACCCCGAGGCCGCCGACGCCCCCGACCCGTACCGCAGCCGGATCGGCGGCCCGGCGCTCTGGCCCGCCGGCGAACCGTGGCCGCACTGCACCGCCCGGCACCTCGACGACGGGTACGAGTACGAGGAGATGCCCGCCGGGGACACCGGGATCGCCCTGCTGCCGGTCGCCCAGATCCGCGCCGAGGACGCGCCGCACCTGCCCTGGCCGGACGGCGCCGACCTGCTCCAGTTGCTCTGGTGCCCCAACGACCACGACGACATCCAGGGCGGGCGGTTCTACTACGGCCCGGCCGTCGAACTGCGCTGGCGCCGGATCGCCGACCTCGCCCCGCTGACGCCCCCGCCGCCGCGCCGCACCGAGGACGACTACTACCTGCCACGGCCGTGCGTCCTGCACCCCGAACAGATCCAGGACCTCCCCGACCGGGACGAACTGCCGGCCGAACTCCACCGCGCGGCAGAGGAGTTCGCCAACCGGCACGACACCGAGTACTGGGACCTGGCCCCCGTGGACGGCTGGAAGGCCGGCGGCTGGCCTTCCTGGCGGCTGACCGACCTCGTCCCCGTCGACTGCGGCGCCTGCGGCACCCGGATGCGGCACCTGTTCACCGTGCTCAGCGGCGACGCACCGGGCGTGTCCGTCGGGCGGCACGGCCGGCTGAACATCTTCCGCTGCCCGCAGGACCACAACCACCCGGTCGGCCTGGACCTCCAGTAGCGCGTGTCCGACGGACACGCCCCCGGGCCGGTCAGGACACGACCAGCCGGAACACCTGCCGGGAGCCGCCCTCCGGCCCCGGGGCGGCGGCCTCGGCCGGGGTGAACCCCAGTCGCTGGTAGAAGACCCGGGCCCCGCTCACCACGGCACCCGGGTGGTCCGGACCGAAGGTCACCACCTCGACCACCGCCGGGGCTCGGCGGCGCAGCGCGTCCGCCACCAGCGCCCGGCCCACGCCCGTCCGCCGGGCCCGGCCGGCCACCACCAGCCAGTGCAGGTGCAGCGGCGGCTCACCGCCGAACAACAGCCCACCGAGCGGGGTGCCGCCGGCCGGGTCGTCCACCACGGTGGCCCGGCCGCGGTCGATGTGCCGGGTGACGGCCCGGTGGAAACCGGGCTCGGCCACCATCGGGCCGAACCAGTCCTCCACCTCGGCGGCGAGGGCGAGGAAGCCGGACAGGTCGGCGGGGCGGGCGAGTCGTACCGTCATGCCGCACAGGCCCTAACGCAGGGGCCAGCGCGGGTCGATCACGGCCTGCGGGTCCTTGCCCTTGCGCAGCCAGGCCTGGAGGCCCTCCGCCCAGTCCCGGTACCAGCCGATCTGCCGCTGGTGCAGCTCCGCCACCGGGACGTCGCCCACCTCGGCCGGGTAGCGCTCGGCCAGCGCGACGGCCACCCGGACGGCGGCCAGCGCGTCGCTGCCGGCCTCGTGCGCGTCCGTCAGTTCCACGCCGTACACCTCGCAGACCCGCTGGAGCGTGCGGGAGCCCTTGCGGTACTTGTCCACGGCCCGGTCGACGACCAGGGCGTCCAGCACCGGCCCGACCGGCCCGCCCAGGCGCTCGGCGAGCGGCGCCAGCCCGTACCGGCGCAGCTCGGCGTCGAGCAGCGAGAGGTCGAACGGCGCGTTGAAGGCGACCACCGGTCTCCCGTCGGCGAGGCGCGCGCAGAGCGCGGTGGCTATCTCCTCCACCGCCTCCTTGGCCGGCCGGCCCTTGCTCCGGGCGACCCCGTCGCCGATGCCGTGGATCGCCTCCGCCTCGGCGGGGATCGGAACCCCCGGGTCGAGCAGCCAGTTGGCGGCCCCCACCCGGCGGCCCCCGACGGTGTCCACGAGCGCGGCCGTGACGATGCGGTCCACGGCCGGGTCGGTGCCCGTGGTCTCCAGGTCGAAGCCGACCAGTGGCTGCTGCCACCAGCTCATAAGGGTGCGTCCTTCCGTCCATCTGGTCGAAACAGCCCCTATCATCACCCGCCCCACCGACAACCCGGCCCCGGGGTCACCCGCCCACCCGGGCCGCAGGCGGTGCCGGGGCGGGGCTGATGAGGCTGGTGAGCGTGCCGAAACAGTCCCAGGGGGCCCGGCCGCCTCGGCGAAGCCCCCGGCGGCCGGAGGGCGGGTCAGGCTGTGGTGGGGCGGCGGAGGGCGGTACGGGTGGGGAGGAGGCTGGCGGTGGTGGCGAGGAGGAGGCAGAGGGCGGTGGTGGCGGTGAGGGGGAGCCAGGGGATGTGGGTGGGGACGGTGGCCTGGCCGGCCAGGACGCGGTGGTTGAGCAGGGCGGTGGTGCCGTACTGGGTGAGGGCGGTGACGGCGAGGGCGAGGACGGCCGCGGTGGCGACGACCAGGACGGCCTCCAGCACGACCATCGACAGCACCTGGCGCCGGACGGTGCCCGCCAGCCGCAGGGTGGTGAAGTCGCGTCGGCGGTCGGCGGCGGACATCACCATGGTGTTGACGATGGCGATCAGCGCGTAGAGCAGGGCCGGGCCGAGGATGGTGCTGGTGGCGATCCAGGCGTAGTGGGCGCCGGGGTCGGGGCCGGGCTCGCGGGCGTCGGTGAGCTCGCCGCCGAGGCGGTCGGCGGGGGCCGCGGCGAGGTGGACGGCGCCGGGGTGGGCGCCGGCCAGGTGTCCGGCGGTGGCTTCGCCGCTCAACAGGATCTCGTCGAGCCCGAGTTGGGTGCGGTAGACGAGGGCGAGCCGCAGCGTGGTGACGGTGCCGTCGGCGAGCCGCAGGTTGACCTGGTCGCCGAGCTGCCAGCCGTGGCCGCGGGCCTGGTCGTCGGAGGCGGCGAGGGTGGCGCCGTGCAGGTCGGCGGGGGTGCCGTGGACGGCGGGCAGGGTCCAGGCGGTGGCGAGGTCGCCGTCGACGACGGTGGCGCTGGCGGGGGCGCTGGCGGGCGAGTCCTCGGAGGTGTCGGCGAACGCGGCCCGGTCGGCGCCGAGGCCGGTGACCACGGTGGGGGTGGTGGCGGTGGCGCGCAGGCCGGGCTGGGCGGCGACGAGCCGGTGCAGGGCGTCGGCGGGCAGCGGCTGGGCGCCGGGGCGCAGCACGTACCGGGCGGCGGTGGTGGCCCGGTTCTGGGCGGTCATGGCGTCGGCGAAGGCCGCGGTGGAGCCGATCACGGTGCCGGCGAGCGCGATGGTGAGGAAGGCCGGGGTGGCGGTGGAGACGGTGCGCCGGACGGCGGTGAGCGCGTTCTGCCGGGCCAGCAGCGGGGCGGCGCCGACGGCCCGGGCGAGCGGGGCGCTGAGCAGCCGGACGAGCGGCGGGACGATCACGGGCGCGAAGAGCGCGAGGGCGGCGATGGTGAGGAGGTCGGCGCCGAGCACCCACTGGGAGGCGAGTTGCGGGTCGGCCGGCTGGTCGCCGGGGGTGGCGGGCATGGTGGGCGCGGCCAGGTAGTAGGACACGGTGCCGGCGAGGACGAGCAGCCCGGCGAGGGCGCAGGCCCAGCGGGGCCGGGTCATCACCTTGCGGTCGACCGCGGCGTCGGCGAGCGCCTCGACGGCGCGGACCCGGCCGGCCCGCAGGGCGGCGGTGAACGCGCCGAGCAGGGCGACGAGCAGGCCGACGGCGGCGGCGAGCAGCATCGGCCCGGCCGCCGGGTGGGCGGTGAAGCCGTCGGGGGCGGCGCCGCGGGCGACCAGCCAGGCGGCGAGCGCGGGTGCGCCGGGCAGCGCGAGCAGGCAGCCGGTGACGGCGGCGGCGAGGGCGACGACGGCCGCCTCGCCGGTGATCAGCAGGACGACCTGACGCGGGGTCGCGCCGACGGCCCGCAGCATGGCGATCTCCTGGCGGCGCTGGGCGACCGCGAAGGCGAAGGTGCCGGCGACGACGAACACGGCGACGAAGGCGGCCATCGCGGCGGTGAACAGCAGCACCTTGTGCAGGGAGGGCGCGCCGAGCGGGGAGTCGTCGCCGGCGGTGTTGTCGAGCAGGACGCCGGTGGTGGCGACCAGGGTGACGCCGAGGGTGAGGGCGACATAGGAGCCGGCGAAGGCGGCCTTGCGGCGGCGCAGTCCGGCGGCGGCGACGGGCAGCAGGGTGGCGAGGCCGGTCATCGTGCCACCGTCTCCAGGGCGGTCATCCGCTCGGCGACCTGCTGGGCGGTCGGGCGGGCCAGGTCGTCGACGAGGCGGCCGTCGGCGAGGAAGAGCACGCGGTCGGCGTAGGAGGCGGCGACCGGGTCGTGGGTGACCATGACGGTGCTCTGGCCCTCCCGGTCGACGAGTTCGCGCAGCAGGGCGAGGACGTCACGGCTGCTGCCGCTGTCGAGGGCGCCGGTCGGCTCGTCGGCGAACAGGACCTGGGGCCGGGTGATCAGGGCGCGGGCGATGGCGACGCGCTGCTGCTGGCCGCCGGAGAGCTGGGACGGCAGGTGGCCGGTGCGCTGGCCGAGGCCGACCTGGGCGAGGGCGCGGTGGACCTCGGCGCGGTCGGGGCGGCGCCCGGCCAGGCGCAGCGGCAGGCCGACGTTCTGTTCGGCGGTGAGCGAGCCGACCAGGTTGAAGGCCTGGAAGACGAAGCCGAGCTTCTGCCGGCGCAGGACGGTGAGCTGGGTCTCGGTGAGGCCGGAGAGGTCCGTCCCGTCGAGGGTGACCGTGCCGCTGTCGGGGCGGTCGAGGCCGGCACCGCACTGGAGCAGGGTGCTCTTGCCGGAGCCGGAGGGCCCCATGACGGCGGTGAAGGTGCCGCGGGCGAACTCGACGTCCACCCCCCTGAGTGCGTGGACGGCCTCCGGCCCGGTTCCGTAGGTGCGGTGCAGTTGTTCGAGGCGCAGGACCGCCCCATCCCCCATGATCATCACGGGGCCTATGCCTACCACGGCCGCGGTCGGCCCGGCCAGTCTGATCTGCCGTCAGCAGAAGGCGGGCTCGCGGACCAGGTAGGCGTCGATGGCGTCCTTGTGCTCCAGGGTGGAGCCGTGGCGTTCGTGGAGGCGGCGGGCGGCGCTGCCCTGGAGCACGTCGAGGCGGACGGGTTCGCCGGCCGGGCTCAGGACACCGGGCGGGAGTCCCCCCAGACGCCTTCGAACTCCTCGCGGTAGACCTCCAGCAGGCCGGGTTCGGTGCCGCCGGGCTGCTGGCCGGCGCCGCCGCGCAGGACGAGGGCGGGCGACTCCATGCCGCGGGAGCGGCGCAGGTAGGGCTGGATGACGCCGAGGTCGCGGGTCTGCCGGCGGCCGCCGGCCGGGCCGGTCGGGCGGGGGCCCTCGACCAGGTAGGCGGTGAAGCGGGGGGTCTCGTCGAAGACCCGGATCTCGAAGCCGCCCTGGTCCCGCAGCCGGGCCCGGACCCGCCGGACGTGCATGATGTTCATCTCGATGGAGCGGGACAACTCGCTGCGCCCGATACCGAGTTCGCGTTCCCGGCGGCGCACGGCGCTGCTCGCCGGGTTGAGGAAGAGCAGCCGGACCCGGCAGCCCTCCCCGGCGAGCCGGACGAGGCGTTTGCCGGTGTAGTTCTGGCAGAGCATGCCGAGGCCGATGCCGAGCGCGTCGAGCCGCCGGGCGCCGTCGAGCAGGTCCTCGACGGGCAGGTCTCGCTGGAGCCGGACCCGGTCGGCGTGCACGGCGACGACGTCGGCGTAGCGGCCGGCGACGAGGGACTCGACGACGTCGGCGGGGACGCCGCCGGTGCCGCCGTCGAGGACGGCGAGCAGGCGGGCGGCGGCGCGTTCGGTCTGGGCGAGGACGGTCTGGGTGAGCACGCGGTTGCGGGAGACGACGTGCCGGGCGACCTCCAGTTCGTCCAGGGCGAGCTCGATCTCCCGCCGGTCGGCGAGGTAGGGCTCGAAGCAGGGCCAGTGCTGGACCATGAGTTCGCGCAGCTGGGGCAGGGTGAGGAAGACCAGCGGGTCGTCGTCGGCGGGGTCGAGCAGGTAGCCCTTGCGGCGGCTGACCTCGCGGACGGCGCCGGCCCGGTGGGCCCACTCCTCGCCGGCCGGGCCGGCGGCGGCGGTGACCCAGTCCTCGCCGTGGGCGGGGGCGTAGATGGGGTGGAGGACCTCGTCGACGAGGGAGCGCAGCCGCTGTTCGACGAGGTTGAGCCAGACGTAGGCGCGCCCGGAGAGGCGGACGCGCTGGTAGGCGTCCTCCCATTCGGCGGCGGACCAGGCGAGGGCCGGTATCTCGACGGGGCCGCTCTGGGCGGGCACCAGGGAGCGTCCGGTCATGGTGGGGCGCATGACCACCGTGGGCGCCTCGCTGCGGGCACCGCCCCGGTCGGGGCCGTCGAGCCCTCCGCCACGGCCGCCGGCGGGGAACACCATGCGCCACCTCACCTGTTGCTGCTGCGTTCCGCCCCCGGTCCGTGGAGGGACCGCTGATGGACCGCCACGGGTGACGGTCCGCCACGAGTGCGGGGCGGCCGGACGATCAAGGGTACTGCCCGCCGCGAGCGGTCCGCAGCCGGATGGCCGAGGGGGTCCCGTCCGCCCCTCCCGTCACACCCGCCGCAGCCCGCTCCGCCGCTCCGGCCCGGGACCGGCCCGCTCATCACAGGATTGCTCGCCGGGGACCGGCTGCCGGACACCCGTTCGGGCGAACACCGGCCGCATGTCCCGCCACCCGGGGGAAGCCTCGGGGAGTATGCGGACTGTGCCGTACGTCACGGCGCGCGACCGCCGCACATGCCCGGCCGCCCGGCCGGGAAGAAGAGCGTCCAGGTCCGGGCCGATTGTCGGACTACATGTCAGTTTCCGTTGTTTACAAGGAAGTTGAGGACACATGCAGGTCTGGCCTGGGAAGCCCTACCCCCTCGGCGCCACCTACGACGGGGCCGGCACCAACTTCGCGGTCTTCTCCGAGAGTGCCGACCGCATCGAGCTCTGCCTGATCGGCCAGGACGGTTCGGAGACGGCCGTCGAACTGCGCGAGACCGACGCCTTCGTCCGGCACGCCTACCTCCCCGGCGTCCAGCCCGGCCAGCGCTACGGCTTCCGCGTGCACGGGCCGTACAACCCGGGCCTGGGCCAGCGGCACAACAGCGCCAAACTGCTGCTGGACCCGTACGCCAAGGCGATGAGCGGGCACATCGACTGGGACGAGTCCGTCTACGGCTACCACTTCGGCGCCCCCGAGCGCCGCAACGACCTCGACTCCGCCCCGCACACCATGCACTCGGTGGTCATCAACCCGTACTTCGACTGGGGCACCGACCACCCGCCGCGCACCGACTACCACCGCACGGTCATCTACGAGGCGCACGTCAAGGGCCTCACCCGGCTCCACCCGGGCATCCCCGAGGAGATCCGCGGCACGTACGCGGGCCTGGCCCACCCGGCGGTGATCGAGCACCTGGCCAAGCTCGGCGTCACCGCGATCGAGCTGATGCCGGTGCACCAGTTCGTCCGCGACCACCGGCTGCGCGACCTCGGCCTGACCAACTACTGGGGCTACAACACCATCGGCTTCTTCGCCCCGCACTCCTCCTACTCCTCCACCGGCGACCGCGGCCAGCAGGTGCAGGAGTTCAAGTCGATGGTCAAGGCGCTGCACGCGGCCGGGATCGAGGTGATCCTGGACGTCGTCTACAACCACACCGCCGAGGGCAACCACCTCGGCCCGACGCTCTCGCTGCGCGGCCTGGACAACGTCTCCTACTACCGCCTCGCCCGCGACCAGCGGTTCTACGAGGACACCACCGGCACCGGCAACAGCCTGCTGATGCGCAGCCCGCACGTGCTCCAGCTGATCATGGACTCGCTGCGCTACTGGGTCACCGAGATGCACGTCGACGGCTTCAGATTCGACCTCGCCGCCACCCTGGCCCGGCAGTTCCACGAGGTGGACCGGCTCTCCTCGTTCTTCGACCTCGTCCAGCAGGACCCAGTGGTCTCCCAGGCCAAGCTGATCGCCGAGCCCTGGGACCTCGGCGAGGGCGGCTACCAGGTCGGCAACTTCCCGCCGCTGTGGACGGAGTGGAACGGCATGTACCGGGACACCGTGCGCGACCTGTGGCGCGGCGAGAACGCCACCCTCGCCGAGTTCGGCTCCCGGCTCACCGGCTCCTCCGACCTCTACCAGGACGACGGCCGCCGCCCGATCGCCTCCATCAACTTCGTGACCTGCCACGACGGTTTCACCCTGCGCGACCTCGTCTCGTACAACGAGAAGCGCAACCAGGCCAACGGCGAGGACAACCGGGACGGCGAGTCCTTCAACCGGTCCTGGAACTGCGGCGTCGAGGGCCCCGGCGCCGACCCGGCCGTCGAGGAGCTCAGAGCCCGCCAGCAGCGCAACTTCATCGCCACCCTGATGCTCTCCCAGGGCGTGCCGATGCTCTCGCACGGCGACGAGCTCGGCCGCACCCAGCAGGGCAACAACAACGCGTACTGCCAGGACAACGAGCTGACCTGGGTGCACTGGCCGGAGGGCGACGGACCGCAGGCCAGGCTGCTGGAGTTCACCCAGGGGATGATCTGGCTGCGCCGCGACCACCCGGTGTTCCGGCGGCGGCGGTTCTTCCACGGCCGGCCGGTCTCCGCCTCCGCCGCGGGCCGCGACGACCTCACCGACATCGCCTGGTTCACCCCCGCCGGGGAGGAGATGACCAAGCGCAACTGGGGCGCCAGCTACGCCAAGTCGCTGTCCGTCTTCCTCAACGGCTACGCCATCTCCGAGCCGGACCGGCGCGGCGGGCGGATCGTCGACGACTCCTTCCTGCTGATGTTCAACGCGCACTTCGAGCCGCTGGAGTTCACCGTGCCCGCCGACCACGGGCAGGAGTGGCAGGTCGTGGTGGACACCACGCTGCCCCGGCTGCCCGCCCCGGGCACCGGCGCGCGGGTCAAGGCCGGGGACACCCTCTGGCTCACCGACCGCTCGCTGCTGGTGCTGCAACGGCCGGCCTAGACCAATCGGCCGCGGTCACCTGTTCGGATCAGCAACGGGTCTTGGCGGCGGGCTCCCCCGGGTACCTATGGACCTATGACCTCCGCCGCCGAGCCCGCGCAGCCCCGCCCGGCCGCCGCCGCTCCCACGGGCGCACCCACGGCCAGCTACCGCCTCCAGCTCCAGCCCGGCTTCACCCTGCACGACGCCACCGCCGCCGTCCCCTACCTGGCCGCCCTCGGCGTCTCCCACCTGCACCTCTCCCCGCTGCTGGAGGCCGCCCCCGGCTCCACCCACGGCTACGACACCGTCGACCACGGCCGGATCAGCGGGCAGCTCGGCGGCGAGGACGCGCTGCGCGAGCTCGCCGCCGCCGCGCACGCGCACGGACTGCGGCTGATCGCCGACGTGGTGCCCAACCACATGGCCGTGCCCGTCCCCGAACAGCTCAACCGGCCGCTCTGGGAGGTCCTGCGGGACGGCCCCGACTCGCCGTACGCACGCTGGTTCGACATCGACTGGACCGCCCAGCCCGGCCCGGTCGACGCCCCCGGGCGCGGCCGGGTGCTGCTGCCGCTGCTCGGCGACCGGCTCGGCGCCGAACTCCACCGGCTCACCGTCGACGGCGGGCAGCTGCGCTACCACGAGCACGTGCTGCCGCTGCGGCCGGGCACCGAACACCTGCCGCTCACCGACCTGCTCGCCCGCCAGTGGTACCGGCTCGCCTGGTGGCGGCTGGCCCGCACCGAGCTCAACTACCGGCGCTTCTTCACCGTCAACGAGCTGATCGCCGTCCGGGTCGAGGAGCCCGAGGTGTTCGCGGCCACCCACGAGGTGCTGCTGCGGCTGCACGCCGACGGCGTCCTGGACGGCTTCCGGATCGACCACCCCGACGGCCTCGCCGACCCGCGCGGCTACCTGCGCCGACTCGCCGAGGCCACCGGCGGCGCCTACACCGTGGTCGAGAAGATCCTCACCGGGGACGAGCAGCTGCCCACCGACTGGCCGGTCGCCGGCACCACCGGCTACGACGCGCTGCGCCGCATCGACGGCGTGCTCACCGACCACGCGGGCGCCTGCCGGCTGGCCGGGGCGTACGAGGCCTTCCTGACCGGCGGGCCCGCCTCCAGCGAACCCTGCGCCGACCCGCACCCGGCCGTCGCCGCCGCCCGGCGCGGGCGGGCCGACATGACCGCGGAGTACGGCGAGCTGGCCGCCGAGGTCGACCGGCTGGTGCGGATCGCCCTGCGGATCGGGGCCGCCGAGCCCGCGCACGCCGACCACGCGCCCTGGCAGCTGCGTGCGGCGCTGCGGCGGCTGCTCACCGGCTACCCGGCGTACCGGCCGTACGCGCGGCCCGGCGAGCCGGTGCCCCCGGTGTCCGAGCAGCAGCTACGGGCGGCGCTGGACGGCTCCGCCGACCCGACCGACCGGCTGGTGGCCGCGCTGGCGCTCGGCGAGCTGGGCCGGGGGCCGGAGCACGACGAGTTCTGCGTCCGCTTCGCGCAGACCGCCGCCGCGGTGGCCGCCAAGGGCGTCGAGGACACCGCCTTCTACCGGTGGAACGCGCTGCCGGGCCTCAACGAGGTCGGCGGCGAGCCCGCCCGGCCCGGCCTGCACCCGGCCGACTTCCACGCCTGGTGCCGGTACCTGGAGAGCAGCTGGCCGCACAGCATGACCGCGCTGTCCACCCACGACACCAAGCGCAGCGCCGACGCCCGCGCCCGCCTCGCCGTGCTCGCCGAGCAGCCGGAGGCCTGGGCCGCCGAGGCCGCCGCCTGGTCCACCGCCGCCGGGCCCCCCGCCCCCGGTCTCGACCGGGACGGCGACTGGCTGCTCTGGCACACCCTGGTCGCCGCCTGGCCGATCAGCCCCGACCGGCTGGTCGCCGCCCTGCTCAAGGCCGTCCGCGAGGCCAAGCTGCACACCTCCTGGACCACCCCCGACCCCCGCTACGAGCAGGCCCTCGCCGACCGCGCCCGCGCCGTCTACGACAACCCCGGACTGCTCCCGAGGATCGAGGGCCAGGTGCACGCCATCGCGCCGCACGCCCGTGCCAACACCCTGGCCGCCGCCCTGCTGCACCTCACCATGCCGGGCGTGCCGGACCTCTACCAGGGCAGCGAGGAGCCGCTGTACACGCTGGTCGACCCGGACAACCGGGGCGTGGTCGACTTCGGCCCGCTCGCCGTCCGGCTCACCGACTCGGCCACCCGGCGACCCGGCGACCTCGCCCGGGAGAAGCTGCACCTCACCACCAACGCGCTGCACCTGCGGCGCACCCGCCCGCTCGGGCCCTACCGGCCGCTCACCGCCGTGGACCTCTCCAGCGACCACCTGCTGGCCTTCGCCCGGGGCGAGGACGTCATCACCGCCGTCACCCGGCTGCCGTACGGACTGGCGCGGGCCGGCGGCTGGCGGAACACCGTGCTGGAGCTACCGGCCGGCAAGCCCTGGACGGACGAACTGACCGAACGCAGCTACCCGGCGGGCGCGCTGCCGGTCGCCGAGCTGCTGGCGACCTACCCGGTGGCACTGCTGACCAGGCCTTTCCGGAAGGGGCGCGCGTGAGGACGTACGAGGTCTGGGCGCCGTACGCGGCCGACCGGGTGGAGGTCGAAGTCGACGGCTCCGCCCACGAGTTGGCGCGCTGCACCGACCGCGAGGGCTGGTGGTCGGGCGAGGCGCCGGACGGCGACTACGCGTTCCGGCTCGACGACGGCCCGCCACTGCCCGACCCGCGCTCGCCCTGGCAGCCGCACGGACCGGACGGCCCCAGCCGGCCGGTGGACCACGCCGCCTTCCGCTGGTCGCAGACCGGCTGGCGCGGCCGCCCGCTGCCCGGCGCGGTGCTGTACGAACTGCACATCGGCACCTTCACCGCCCGCGGCACCTTCGACGCGGCCGCCGAACACCTCGACCACCTGGTCGAGTTGGGCGTCGACTTCGTCGAGCTGATGCCGGTCTGCCCGTTCCCCGGCCGGCACGGCTGGGGCTACGACGGGGTCTCGCTGTGGGCCGTGCACGAGCCCTACGGCGGGCCCGAGGGGCTGAAGCGCTTCGTCGACACCGCGCACCGCAAGGGCCTCGGCGTGGTCCTGGACGTCGTCCACAACCACCTCGGCCCCTCCGGCAACTACCTTCCCGCGTACGGGCCGTACTTCACCGACCGGCACCACACGCCGTGGGGATCGGCGGTCAACCTGGACGCGTCCGGCTCGGACGAGGTGCGCCGCTACCTGATCGGCAGCGCGCTCGCCTGGCTGCGCGACTACCGGATCGACGGCCTGCGGCTGGACGCCGTGCACGCCCTCGCGGACGACCGGGCGATCCACTTCCTGGAGGAACTCGCCCACGAGGTCGACACGTTGGCGGTGCGGACGAACCGGCCGCTGTTCCTGGTCGCCGAGTCCGACCTCAACACCCCGCGCACCACGGCCCCGCGCGCGGCCGGCGGCCAGGGTCTGACCGCCCAGTGGAGCGACGACTTCCACCACGCCCTGCACTGCGCGCTCACCGGCGAATCCCAGGGCTACTACGGCGACTTCGCGCGCCAACCGCTCGCCGCCCTCGCCAAGACGCTCACCCGCGGCTTCTTCCACGACGGCGGCTGGTCCGCCTTCCGCGGCCGCAGCCACGGCCGGCCGTTCCCGGTGGACGGCGGCGGGCACCGGCTGCTCGGCTACCTCCAGACCCACGACCAGGTGGGCAACCGGGCGCTCGGCGACCGGATCTCCACCAGCCTCTCCCCCGGCCGGCTCGCCTGCGGCGCCGCGCTGGTACTCACCTCGCCGTTCACCCCGATGCTGTTCATGGGCGAGGAGTGGGGCGCGGCCACCCCCTGGCAGTACTTCACCGACCACACCGACCCGGGCCTGGCCGAGGCCGTCCGGCAGGGGCGGCGGCGGGAGTTCGCCGAGCACGGCTGGGCCGCCGAGGCCGTCCCCGACCCGCAGGAACCCGCCACCGTGCTGCGATCGGTGCTCGACTGGACCGAACCGCGCCGCGTCCCGCACGCCGAACTCCTGGACTGGTACCGGACGTTGATCCGGCTGCGGCGGGCCCGTCCGGAGCTCGCCGACCCGGACCTGGGCGCGGTGCGGGTGGCGTACGACGAGGCGGCCCGCTGGCTGGTGGTGCACCGAGGGCCGTACCGGGTGGCGGTCAACCTCGGGGCGGGCGAGGCCTCGGTGCCGCTGGACGGGACAGTGCGGGAGATCGTCGCGGCCTTCGGGACGGCGACGGCGGCGGGGTCGGCTGTGCGGCTCGGGGTCGACTCGGTGGCCGTGGTGCTGACCCCCTGACCGTCACCAGAGGAACGTCCCGATCCGCTCCCGCAGCGAGGCCGCGTCCAGACCGTAGGCGGCCAGGTGCTCGGCCATCGAGCCGTAGTGCCGGTGCTCCTCGCGCGGCACGCCCAGGGCCAGCACCCGGTGCGGGCGGTCGGCCAGCGCGGCGTGCGCCTCGTTCGCGGACGTCCCGGCCAGGTACGGCTCGACCAGCACCACGTCCGGGCGGTCACCCAGTGCCGCCCGCAGACCGGCCGCGTCGAAGGGGCGCACCGTGGCCGCGTACAGCACGGTCACGTCCAGGTTCTCGGTGGCCGCCAGCACCGCGTCCAGCATCGGTCCGACCGCGACCACCACGCCGCGCGAGCCCCGGCGCACGGTGGTGAACCGGCCCGGCTCCACGGTGACGGCCGCCGCGTTCTGGTGCGCGGAGAGGCGGACGTACACATTGCGGTCCCCGTCGGCGGCGGCGTGCCGCAGCAGCTGCTCGGCCTCGTCCGGGTGGCCCGGCACGTGGACCGTCCAGTCCGGCAGGGTGTCCAGCAGCGCGACGTCGCCCGGCGCCATGTGGGTGCGACCGCCGGCCGGCCAGTCGTAGGAGCCGGCCGCGCTCACCAGCACCGCCCCGACGCCCTGGTGGACCAGGTCCAACTTGACCTGCTCGAAGGGGCGTTCGATGAGGAAGCTGGCGAAGGTGTGGGCGATCGGGCGCATCCCGGTCAGCGCCAGGCCGCCGGCCGCGCCGATCAGCAGCTGCTCGCGGATGCCCACGTTGACCACCCGGTCCGGGTGGCGGTCCCGGGCGGGGGCGAAGCCGGCCGTGCTGATGTCGGCGAGGACCAGGGCGAGGCGCGGGTCCTCGTCGAGGAGGCGGGAGGTGACGTCGATGAAGCGGTCGCGCATGGTGTCCATGAGAGCTGAAGTGCCTTTCGGTGTGGGAGGGTTCGGCGGCTTCGATCGGACAGGCCCTAGTACTCCTTGGGCTCGACCCGGGCGACCACCACGTGCGGGCGGCCCGGGTGCTCGGCGGTGAAGGCCCGGTACAGCGCCTCGTGGTCGCGGCCGTCGACGGTCTCGGTCGACCAGCCCTCGGCAGCGAACCGGGCCGCGATCCCGCCCTGCCAGCCGTGCGTGGCCGAGGAGTTGTCGATCACCACCACGTGCAGCCGGTCCAGTCCGGCCGCCCCGGCGAAGGCCACCGCCTCGTGGTTGGAGCCCTCGTCGAACTCCGCGTCGCCCAGCAGCACCCACACCGCCGGGTCGGACAGCCCCTGCGCCCGCAGCCCCAGCGCCGTGCCGACCGCCAGCGGCAGCCCGTGCCCGAGCGAGCCAGAGGCGATCTCCACGCCCGGGACCAGCATCCGGTCCGGGTGGTGGCCGAGCGGCGAGTCGTAGCCGCCGAAGCTCGGCAGCACCGCCGGGTCGAGGAAGCCCTTGGCCGCCAGCACCGAGTAGTACGCCATCGGGCCGTGGCCCTTGGACAGCAGGAAGCGGTCGCGGTCCTGCGCGTCGGCGGTCTCCGGCGTGACCCGCAGTACCCGGTCGTACAGCACCCAGACCACGTCCAGGGTGGAGGTGGCGGCCGGGCCGTGCTTCTCGGCTCCGGTCATCAGGCGCATCAGGCCCGGCAGGTCCTCGAACCGGGCGTTCGTCGTGGTGGCGTTCGTCGCGGCTGCGTTCGTCGTCATGCCACGATGGTGCAAGTTAAAGTCGACTTGAGGTCAAGCGGCTACAGTGGACCTTCGTGACCGCCATACCCGACCACGGCCGCCCCGCGGGCCCCACTGCGGGCCCCACTGCGGGCCCGTCCCGCCACGACCTGCTCACCATCGGCCAACTCGCCCACCGCAGCGGCCTCGCCCCCTCCGCGCTGCGCTACTACGAGAGCCTCGGCCTCATCCACGCCACCCGCACCGCCGGCGGCCAGCGCCGCTACCCCCGCGGCACCCTGCGCCGGATCGCCTTCGTCCGCGCCGCCCAGCGGGTCGGCCTCTCCCTCGACGAGGCGCGCGTCGCCCTCGACCGGCTCCCCGAACGGCCCGCGCCCAGCGGCACCGAATGGACCCTCGTCGCCGAGTCCTGGCAGAGCCGCATCGACGAGCAGATCGCCGAACTCGAACGGCTCAAGGCCAAGCTCTCCGGCTGCATCGGCTGCGGCTGCCTCTCCCTCACCCGCTGCGCCCTCTACAACGCCGGCGACCGCGCGGGCGAGGCCGGCCCCGGCGCCCGCTACCTGCTCACCCGCGACCCGGCCACCGGGCCCGAACCGGTCGGCCCCCTCGATCCGGCGCCCTGAACGGCCGACAACCCGTTGCCGCCCCGACGGCCGGCCGCCTGCCGTGCGGCCATGCTGTCTGTGGTGGAGACGGAAGAGCAGTGCGACACGATCCTGCCCGACGAGTCGGTGATGCGCCCGGGCGTCCAGGCCCTCTGCGACCAACTCGGCCTCGCCGAGCTGCCGTTGACCCACACTCCTCCACGTGTACAGCGACCTGCCATGGTCCTACGCGAGTTGAAGCCTTCGGCGACGACCTTCGAGGCCCTCGCCGAGGAGTGGTTCGGAGCGGAGTGACGGCGGAGTGACGGTCACTACGCCGGCCCGGGGCGGGGGTCCGTGCGCAGCAGACCGTAGCGGACCAAGTCCCGCCAGGCGCCGTCCCGGAAGGTCGCGCTGCGCTGCACGCCCTCCCGGGTGAACCCGCACTTCTCCAGCGCCCGCTGCTCCGCATGGTTGGCGGTGTCGGTGTCCGCCTCCAGCCGCATCACCGTGGTGTGCGCGAACAGGTACTCCACCAGCAGGAGTTGGGCCCGGGTGCCGATCCCCCGACCGCGCGCCTCCGGCCGCAGCTGCGCCCCGAGGCTCCAGTACGGCGTCCGGCCCGCGCCGCGCAACGGGCGCCAGGCGACGAAGCCCGCGAACCCGCCGTCGGCCACCACCGCGAGCATCGACTGCCCGTCCGCCAGCAGGCCGTTCTCCGCCCAGCGCCGCCGGAACCGGGCCGGGTCGTGCCAGCCGTACCACTGGAACGGCCCGACGGCCTCGGGGTCGTGGATCAGCGCGTCGAGGTGGGCGACGTCGGACGCCGTGAACGGGCGGAGGAAGACGCTGTCGGTGCTCACGCCGACGCCAACGCCCCACCCTCGGCACCGGTTCCCGGTCCGGTTCCAGGTCCAGGCCGGGGGTCCGCGCGCAGCAGACCGTAGCGGACCATGTCCCGCCACGCGCCGTCCCGGAAGGTCGCGCTGCGCAGTACGCCCTCCCGGCCGAACCCGCACTTCTCCAGCGCCCGCTGCTCCGCATGGTTGTCCGCCTCGGTGTCCGCCTCCAGCCGCACCACCGGCGTGTGCGCGAACAGGTAGTCCACCAGCAGGAGTTGGGCCCGCGTACCGATCCCCCGACCGCGCGCCTCGGGGCCCAGCTGGATGCCGAGGTTCCAGTGGTAGGAGGACGGGCCCGACGCCACCCGGTGCCACTCGACGGCCCCGCACAGCTCGCCGCCGGCGATGACCGCGAGCTGCGAGAGCTCGTCCGTGAGCAGACCGTCCTGCGCCCATCTCGCCCGCCACCCGGCCGGGTTGGACCAGCCGTACCACTGGAACGGCCCGACGGCCTCCGGCGCGAAGAGCAGGTGTTCGAGCGCGGGGAGGTCCGTCTCGACGATCGGGCGGAGGGCGACGGCTGCTGGGCTCATACGCCCCACCCTAGGGCAGTGCCGCGTTGATCCTTCGGGGGTTGCCGGTCAGCCGGCGGGGTCGCCGAGGTAGCGGCCGACGGCGCAGTCGAGGGCGTCAGCCGCATGGATCCGCGAAGGATCAACGCGGCGCTGCACTAGTCCTGGAAGAGTACTTCCGGATTGTTCGGCGAGGGGCCGTCCAGCAGCGGACGATGGATCCCCTTCAGCGTCTGGTCGAAGAACGCTGTCACGTACTCGCGGGTGATCACCACCCCGCGTTCCGGGGAGAAGGGCGGCGTCGGGAACCCGGCCTGCTCCTGAAGCAGGTTCAGGTCGGCGAAGCTGAAGTGGTCGGCGCCGGCGACCGTCAGCCACTTCTTGTAGCCGCCGAGGGCGGCCCAGGCCTGCTCCCACGAGGTGTCGTGGCTGCTGGGCGAGTGGTTGTCGGCCGTGCCCAGCATGAGGAGCGGCCGGTTGATCTGGCCGGGCATCGGGGCCGGGTGGAAGCTGCCGTCCATGTTCACTCCGGCCCGTACTCGCGGGTCGGCGATCATCGTGGCGGCGGCCGCCGCTCCGCCGAGGGAGTGTCCGGCCGTGCCGATCTCGTGCTTGTCGATGAGGTGTGCCAGGCGCCACGCGGTATTGCCGTGCGTCAACTGGTCGATCACGAAGGACTCGTCCAGCGCCCGGCTGGCGGCGACGGAGTCGAAGTCGAGCCGCGCCGGGTCATCGCAGATCGCGCACGACGGCGTCTGGCCGTTCGCCAGCGTCTCGCCGAAGTCCTCGTAGGTGTGGCCGACGAGCGCGACGACGTAGCCGTGACTGGCCAGCTCGGTCGCGAGCGCGGTGAGCGTCATGCGCGGGTCCTCGTACGCGGGTGAGAGGACCACCAGCGGATACTTGCCGCGCTGCGGCCGCGCGCCGTCGAAGGCGTGGGTGGTGACGCTGGAAAGGGTCTGCGGGGTGACGCCGGAGCTCGCCGGTATCTTCCGGTGCTGGATGATTCCGGCTGCCTCGGCGAGGGTCATGTAAGGGGCCGGGGTCCCGGTCCCGGGGACGGCCGGGTAGACCATCGTGACGGTCAGTTGGCGGGGGCCGGACGACGGCACCCACGGGTCGGGACGGCTGGCGTCGGTGAGGTGGATGACGTCCTCGCCGGCGGCGTAGCGGCCGGTCGGCGCGGGGAGCGTGCCCTGGAAGGACCGCGTGGGCGCGGTGGCCGTGGCCGTGGCCGGTGCGGTGTCGAACACGTGCGTGGCCACCGGTGTGGCCGACGGTGTGGTCGTGGCGGCGAACCCGGCGCCGGTTCCGGTGACGAGGGCGGCGAGCGCCAGCGCCGCGACAGCGCTGATACGGCGATTGCGTTTCATGGGATCGACGCTAGGGTTCCGCAGCTCCGTCTCGAATCACCCAGTGGATGCAAACATTCCGGTGTCGTTCGTCGCCCCCGGGAGGTACCGGAGTCACCCGCCGGGAGTACGTCGCGCGGCGCGGGGTTCCCTTCGCCGGCATCGTCGAGCGCCACCTTCGTCCTGGCCTACGACGAACACGGGCTCAGGCGCCGTGGATGCCACCCCGAGCCCGCCGGTGGCGACGGCGGGCGCGGGGCCGCAACCCGGTCAGTAGTTGCAGTTGACCCTGCCGGGGCCGCTGTTCCAGCCGTTGGAGAAGTCGTGGGTGGATCCGACGGAGATCGGGAAGCTGCACGTGGTGAAGCCGCCCCACGAGGAGCCGATGAGGACGTTCATGTTGCGGACGGCGGCGGTGAAGGACCGGCCGGGCGTGTAGGTGGTCCCGGGACCCTGGTAGATGAAGTAGGACACCCAGGAGCTGGCCTGGCCGGCGCTGAACGGGCGCCGACCTTCGGCGCTGTTGTGGGCGGGGTCGTTCCAGTTGAGGTAGATCTCACCCGAGACGTTGTTGTTCCAGTTCCGACCGCTGCTGTCGTTGTACCAGTCGATCTCGGCGTAGGAGCACAACGAGGACTTGTCCCAGCCGATGTACAGCTGCCCGAGCGTGGTGGAGCCCCAGAAGTTGCTCACCGTCACGGGGGTGGACGGGCCGAGCTGGACGAGATTGCCGGAGTTGTAGCAACCGGCGGCGTGGGCGGGGGCCGTGCCGACGGTGGTGAGCAGGGCGGCGGTGGTGCCGATGACTCCGGCGACTGCCGTCAGGCGGCGGGCGGAGCGACGAACCTTCGCAAGCCCGGACTTGATCGTGAGCTTCATGCGTACCCTTCCTCCAGCGGGCCTTCGGGCGTCTCGCGGCGCCCGCGGGCGATGCTAGTCCGGCACTCCTTGGCATGGACAGACCCAGGATCTGCCAATCGAACTTCCGGGCACCCCAACGTCGTTGGGGTCGGCGTCAACCCGCGATCGACCGGGCGAGCCGGAACCCGACGTCGTCGATCCGCAGGGTGGGGTGGCTGCGCCGCCGGACGGAGGCGCGGCAGCTCCAGTGCTCGTCGAACCAGCCGCCGCCGCGCAGCACGCGGTAGTCGCCGTACACCTCAGGGTCGTAGCGGTCCCAGCACCACTCCCAGACGTTGCCGAGCATGTCGTGCAGACCGAACCGGTTGGGCCGCAACTCGCCGACCGGATGCGGGCGTTCACCGGAGTTGCCGCGGTGCCAGGCGATCTCGTCGAGCGGCGCGTAGCGCGGACCGTCGGTGCCGGCGCGACAGGCGTGCTCCCATTCGGCCTCGGTGGGCAGCCGGTAGCCGTCGGCGGCGCGGTCCCAGTGCACCTCCTCGCCGTGGTGACGGTAGGCGGGGGTGAGTCCGTCGTGGCGGGAGAGTTCGTTGCAGAAGCGGACGGCGTCGTACCAGGAGACGCTGTCGGCCGGGCGGCGGTCCCCGGCCACGGCCGCGTACTGCTCACGGGTGACGGGACAGGCCGCCAGCCGGTACGGCGCGAGGTCGACGGTCCAGCGGCTGCTCGTGCGGCGGTCCGACAGGGTGACCCGCCCGCCGGGGACGGCGATCAGTCGGGTCGGCGCGGTGACGTCCATGAACGCCGAGCCTAGGACGCACCGGCGAGCAGGTCGAGTGCGCACCGTTCGGCCAACTCCTCGGCGTGCGGGGGCAGCGGGCTGCCGGCGCGCAGGTGGCCGCGGACCACAGCAAGCGGGAGGCTGACGACGGCGAGGGCGATCCGGTCGACGTCCAGGGCGGTGCCGGCCCCCAGGCGCTCGGCGAGCCCGGCCAGCGCCTTGCGCACCCGTCGGCCCCCTTGCCGCTCGCACCGGACGTACTCCCCCGGCCACTCGGCCTTGCCGAAGGCCTCCGCGCCGTGCAGCAGGACGGCGGCCGGCCCGGGGTTGGCGCGGCTCCAGGCGACGACCCGGCGAGCGGCCAGGGCTCCGGCCGCCGACGGGTCGTCCGGGTTGGAGTCGAGCGCGGCGAGCCAGTCCGCTTGGAAGTCCTCGACCGTGCGCAGCCACAACTCGGCCAGCAGCGCCGCCCGTTGCGGGAACCGGTGATAGACGGAGCCGTTCGGCGCACCGGACTCCCGGGCGACCGCCGACATGGTGACGGCGGCCGGTCCACCGGCGGCCGCGAGCCGGACGGCGGCGTCGAGGAGGGCGGATTCGTCGTAGCGGGGTGGCCTGGGCATGGAGTGGAGAGTACTCTCCAATTCAATTGGAGGGGTCTCTCCAGAACGTGTGGGGGAGCGAGGGGAAGGCAGGGGGCGGCATGGCCGTGCTCAACATCCACGAACGCGTCATCCCGGCAACACCCGAGGAGGTCGGCGCCCTCGTCGACGGACTCGCAGGCCCGGACGACCGGCTCTGGCCGGCGGCACGCTGGCCACGCATGCGCCTGGACGCCCCGCTCGGCCCCGGCGCGGCGGGCGGACACGGGCCGATCCGCTACACCGTCGTCGGCCACGCGCCGGGGCAGTGGGTGCGCTTCGCGTTCACCGCGCCGCGCGGCTTCGACGGCTTCCACGAGTTCACCGTCCGGGCGGCGCCGGGCGGCGGCACGCTGCTGCGCCACACCCTGGCCATGTCGGCGCGCGGGCCGGCCCGCCTCAGCTGGCCGCTCGCGTTCCGGTGGCTGCACGACGCCCTCCTGGAGGACGGGCTCGACCAGGCGCAACGGGCCTTCGGCGGCACCCCGGCCACGCCCGCGCGGTGGAGCCGGTACGTCCGGCTCCTGCGGGCCCTGATCCACCGCTGACCGGCCCCCGCTGGCCGACCCGGCCTGGCGCCCACAGTTGCTGACGGCCGCCGGGGCGGCTACAGCAAGGCCACTGCCAGAGCGACTGCGGCCAGCGAGGCCCCTCCCGTGCACCGGGCGACCACGGCGGTCACGCGCCCGCACTCCGGTCCGCGAGCGCGTTGGAAGGCGGCGACCAGCGAAGGGATCGCGGCGACCGGGAGGTAGAGGAGGCTCAGCGGGAGAACAAGCCAGTCTTCGAACACTGCCATGGCCCAGAGGCTCAGGATGAGCATCGGCACCGAGATCACGGCCACCACCGCACCCGCCGCCGCACAGGCGACCCGGAACGGATCCCGCTTGCGGAAGAACAACGGCACGGCGCAGGCGATGCCGCCGAGGAGCCCGACCAGGTGCAGGAACGTCAGCATGCCGTCGAACGCGGTGGTGAGGACGACCAGCGGCAGCAGCGCGACAGCGACCGCGAGGGCGGCTAGCCTCTTCGCACTTCCCGGTACGTCCACCACGCCCCCAGTCTGTTATTTGAACGCGTTCAATTACCATACACCAGGGCGAGGAGGCCACCCCAGGTCCCCAGCGCGAACACGGCGATCAACCACCCGCCGTTCATGGCGTCCCGGTGCGGCAGCCGGCTGTTGGCGACCCTCCGGGCCGCCAACAGGACCAGGGTCGCGGGGCCGAACAGGCTGACCCACCAGCCGATCACGGCGCCGATCACGGGTATGCCGAAGAAGCCGATGAGCGCGAGCGGGAACGAGGCGATCCCGGCGACCACCGCTCCTGTGGTGCACGCGGCCTGGAACGCCGCCCGATTGCGCGCGTTCGCCAGCGGAGCGGCGACGGCGAGCACGGGAAGCAGGAGCACCAACGCCCAGAACCGCGCGGGGACCAGGAAGAGCAGCGCGGGCCCCGTGCTCATCACCGTGGCGGCGCCGACGAGATACACGGCTTGGCGCGGCACCTGGTACCGAGGGTAGAGATCCATGACATCCCCCAAGCGCGAAAGTTGAACACGTTCAACTGAACGCGTTCAAATGTAGCGCGCAGGGCGGCACGGGTGTCAACGGGGGTCCCGCTCCGCGATGGCCGCGAACACGCGGCGGCGGACGGCGGCCGACGCCTCGGGCAGCCGGCGCGCCAACTCGGCGTCGAGTCGGCGACGTTCGGCCCGGAGCAGGCGGGCGGCCCGGGTGCGGGAGAAGTGGACGAACCACCAGTCGGCGAGGCGGTTCACAGGTTGCCTCCGGGGGGCGTCCAGTGGAGCCGCAGGTGGTGGAGGAAGGAGGGAAGAACGACGGGGAGGTCGAGCGGGTCGGCGGTGGTGCGGTAGTCGGCGACGAAACGGTCGGCGGACGGGCCGGTGAGGTAGCGCTCGAACCAGAGCCACTGGGGGCGGGAGATCGGCTGGAACTGGAGGGAGAACCAGAGGGCGTCGAGGGCCTTGGGGAGGAGGGAGTAGATCGTCGGGGGCATGAGGCCACCGGTGATCTCGGCGGTGACCAGGCGGTTTTCGAGGGTCACGCGACACACTCCGAGCCGGCGGAGACGGCGGGCGCGATCTCCGCCCAGACGATCTTGCCGATGGGTAGACGAGGGCAACAACCCCAGCGCTCCGAGAGGGACTTGACGAGGAGGAGTCCCCGCCCGGACTCCTCCTCGGCGGAGCTCGATTGAAGGATCGGCTCGCGGTCACGGCGCGCGTCGTGGACTTCGATGCGCAGCCGGGAGGGCGAGAGGGAGAGCGAGAGCCACACCCGGTTCCCGATCGGCGTGCCGTGCACGATGGCATTGGTGACGAGCTCCGAGACCACCAACTCGCCATGATCGATGAAGAGTTCGCCTCCGGGAGCGGCGGAGAGGAGGCGAGACAGGTGGCCCCGCGCCTCCCCCGGCGACCGCCGACTGCGCACCAGCCAGCAGGAGGAGGAGATGGGGAGGCTGGAGGGGTTCTGAGGCATGGCGAAGGCACCTTTCAGGGGCAGGAAGCAAGCCATGGCGACGACCGGGAAAAGGCATGGGAATGCCCGGCAATGAGGCCGTCGTGATCACTCAAGAGATCCGAAGGACTACTGGCTGTAGCATGCTCCGCGATAGCCAGATCTCGCAAGCGCCATCACGCGCAATTGCGCGGCATCGCAAGGCTCTTGTGATCACACGCGGAGGTGGCAGACTGTGACTCGACGTCAACCAAGAGGGAGCACCAAGCGTGGACAGTCCAACTGTGCTGCGGCGTAGGCTCGGCTCTGAGCTGCGACGACTGCGCGAGCGGACCGGGCTCCAGGCGAAGGCCGCCGCAGACGCGTTGCAGTTCAGCGCAACGAAGGTGTCGAGGATCGAGTCCGGTCAGACGACACTCAAGGAATCGGACGTCCGCGCGATGCTCGAACTCTATGGCGTCACAGACGCCGCCGAGTTGCATCAGTTCATCTCGCTCACCCGCCGCAGCACGCAGCGCGGCTGGTGGCACGACTTCGGGGACACCCTGCCCGACTGGTTCCAGACCTACGTGGGCCTGGAAGCTGATTCGGCGCGGATCCGTACCTACGAGACCGAGCTGGTCCCCGGTCTCCTCCAGACCCCCGACTACGCCCGCGCCGTCTTCCGCGCCTCACTGGCCAACCAGGACGGCGACATCGAGGAAATCGTCAACCGTCGCGCCAAGCTGCGCATGCAGCGCCAAGAGGTCATCAACCGGCCGGAGCCGCCGACCGTGTGGGTTGTGCTCTCGGAATCGGTCCTGCGGCGGCCAGTTGGCGGGCCAGAGGTGATGGCCCAGCAGCTCAAGTTTCTGGCGGAGCTGGCTCAACGACCAAACATCACCCTGCAAATCCTCCCGTTCTCAGCAGGCGCGCACGCTGCGATGAGCATGGCGTTCCGCATCCTGTCGTTCTCTGACGTGCCTGGCGAAATCGTCTACGTCGAGGCGTTGACCAGCAGCCTGTACATAGAGAAAGAGTCGGACATCGCCCGCCACGAGACTGTCTTCAACCAGTTGGCCGCGACAGCGATGACCCCAGAAGAGTCCGAGTCTTGGATCCGCAGGTTGGAAACAGAGGGGTGTGGGCATGGAACCTGAAGTCCATTGGCAAAAGAGTAGTTACAGTGGCGGCGAGGGCGGCGATTGCATCGAGTGCGGGCAACTGGCACATGCTGTTCTTGTCCGCGACAGCAAGGACCCCAATGGTCCGGTGCTGACCTTCTCCTCCGAAAGCTGGAAGGCCTTCATCTCCAGCGTGCAGGCCAACCACTTCCCGGCAGCGAACTGACGAAGCTCTCTCAGCGGCGGCCCTGCGCGTGTGCGCGCAGGGCCGCCGCCGCATTCGCCTCGCCTACGGCTCGCCGAACGGACTCCTGCTCACTCCCCCGCCCCGCGATGCGGCCCTCAGCATCCGCCGAAACGTCGGACACTCCAGGTGACTCGGCGCCGGACACGCCGCCGCGTGCCGCAACTTCGTTCTCAACACATCCAGTTGAGCGATCACCTCGTCCAGCTCCGCCGCCTTCTCCTCCAGCATCTGCCGATCCACGCTCACCCGCCCGTCCGCCCCGAACATCCGCCCGATCTCGGCCAGCGTGAACCCGGCCGCCCGCCCCGCCGCGATGAGCTGCAACCGCTCCAGCACGTCCTCCCCGAACTGCCGGCGCAGCCCCCGCCGCCCGACCGAGGCGATCAACCCCTTCTCCTCATAGAACCGCAGCGCCGACACGGACACCCCCGCCCGCCGCGCCACTTCCCCGATGTCCAGCGCCGTCATTCCCTTGACCTCAACTCGCATTGAGGTAGCACGGTGGCATCTCCGCGAACACCAGCACAACCACCCAGGAGCCCCACCATGACCACCCCCTGGACCGGCGCCTCCGGCCGCGCCTGGGCCGACTCCCAGTCCCTCCTCGAAAACCTCTTCCGCCCCGTCGAGGACCTCCTCCTCTCCACCCTCACCCCCGACCGCACCACCCACCTCCTCGACGTCGGCTGCGGCACCGGCGGCACCACCGTCGCCGCCGCCCGCCGCCTCGGCCCCACCGCGCACTGCACGGGCGTCGACATCTCCGCCCCCATGCTCGACGCCGCCAACGCCCGCCTCACCGAAACCAAACCGGCACCCACCCCCACACAGGAAGCCGGCCACGTCGACTTCCTACTCGCCGACGCCCAGACCCACCCCTTCCCGCCCTCCACCTACGACACGATCGTCTCCCGCTTCGGCGTCATGTTCTTCGACGACCCCGTCGCCGCCTTCGCCAACCTCCGCCGCGCCGCGACCCCCGGCGCCGCCCTCCGTCTCCTCGTCTGGCGCGACGCCGCCGACAACCCCTTCATGACCACCGCCGAACGCGCCGCCGCCCCGCTCCTCCCCCAGCTCCCGCCCCGACGCCCCGACGCCCCCGGCCAGTTCGCCTTCGCCGACCCCGACAAGGTCCGCCGCATCCTGACCTCCGCCGACTGGACGAACGTCGACCTCCAGCCCGTCGACGTCCCCTGCGCCCTCCCCGAACCAGGCCTCGTCCCCTACTTCACCCGCCTCGGCCCGGTCGGCCTCGCCCTCGCCGCCGCCGACGACGACGAGATCCGCGCCCGCGTCGTCGAGACCGTCCGCCCCGCCTTCGACCCGTTCGTCCACGGCGACGAGGTCCGCTTCACCGCCGCCCTCTGGCTGATCACCGCCACACGCTGACCACCCCCCGGGAACGTGGCGGAACCGTTACTTCCGCCCGTTCCCGACCCCACCCTCCCTCCGCCCACAAAGGCCCCTTCCCGGCCCCCGCCCACGCCCACACCGCCCCGCGCCCCCACCCCCAATACCCCCGGACGTCCACCCCCAAGGCCGCACACGC
Organism: Kitasatospora sp. NPDC097643; assembly: GCF_040302625.1. Classification (NCBI taxonomy): domain Bacteria; kingdom Bacillati; phylum Actinomycetota; class Actinomycetes; order Kitasatosporales; family Streptomycetaceae; genus Kitasatospora; species Kitasatospora sp. NPDC097643. Next base: position 91,117 of record NZ_JBEOSA010000027.1, read on the forward strand.
ACGGCCCGCTCCAGCCCGTCCCGCCAACCCTCCTGACACCGCCTCATCCCCACTAACCTCACCCCCATGAACCGCACCATCCGCACCCCCGAAGACGTCCTCGACCTCCTCGACCGCCTCTTCCCGCCCGCCGCCGACCGCTGGACGTCCGACGCCTCCGCCTGGTGGGACGGCTTCTACGCCGACCGCTCCTCCGACCGCCCGTTCTTCGTCCCCAAGCCGGACGAGAACCTGGTCTCCTACCTCGACCGCGGCCTCCTCCCCGCCCCCGGCCGCGCCCTGGACCTCGGCTGCGGGCCGGGCCGCAACGCCATCCACCTGGCCTCGCTCGGCTTCGACGTCGACGCCGTCGACCTCTCCCCCACCGCCCTCGCCTGGGCCCGGGAGCGCGCCGACGAGGCCGGCATCACCGCCGAAACCCTCCGCTTCCACCAGGCCAGCATCTTCGACGTCGAACTCCCGCACGCCCGGTACGACCTGGTCTACGACTCCGGCTGCCTGCACCACCTCCCCCCCGCACCGCCGGATCAGCTACCTCGCCCTCCTGGACCGCGCCCTCGCCCCGGGCGGCCACTTCGTCGTGAACGGCTTCGCCGCCGGTGCGATGGGCTCCGAGCTTCCCGACGAGGAGCTGTACCGCCGCGGCGGCCTGGAGGGCGGCCTCGCCTACACCCCGGACGAACTGCGCGCGCTCTTCGCCGACCTCACCGAGGTCGAGATCCGCCCGATGGCCCCTCAGCCGCCGGACTCCCCGCTCTTCGGCATCCCCGTCCTCCTCACCGCCCTCTTCCAGCGGCAGCCGTAAGTGGGCGATCCGAGCCACGCCCCGCCCATCAGTCAGGTCACCATCCAATAGCACTTCTTAAGAAAATTCTCATGTACCGCACCTACCCTCCGCCGGGTGAATGTCTCCCTGCTCGGCGGCTGGTTCCCGTGGACGGTCCAGGCGGCGGCCCTCGCCCTGTTCGTCACCGCCATCGGCTGGCGGGACCGGACCTGGCGCGTGAAGTGGGGGCCGATCGCCCTCGGGACGGGGCTGCTGATCACCGCCTTCGTCGCGGTCGCGGTGCTCACCCTCTCCGGGATCACCGACCCGATCCCCACCGACGTCTGGCTCTGGAGCGGCATCGCGATCGCGGCCCTGTGCGTGCTCGGCTTCGGCTGGCGCAGCGCGCAGTGGTGGCGGCGCAGCCTCGTCGCGCCGACGGCCGTCCTCGCCCTGTTCTGCGGGGCGAACAGCGTCAACATCGACACCGGCTACTACCCGACGCTCGACGACGCCATCGGCGGACTGACCGACCAGCCGCTGCCGGCCCAGATCTCGCTCGCCGAACTCGACTCCCTGCACGGCAAGACCACCACCGGGCGCATCGTCAAGGTGGACATCCCGGCGACGCCCAGCGGCTTCGCCCACCGGCAGGAGCTGGTCTACCTGCCGCCCGCGTGGTTCCGCAGCCAGACCCGGCCGCAGCTGCCGGTGCTGGAGATGATCGGCGGCGAGTTCGCGGTGCCGGACAACTGGCTGCGCGCCGGTGACGCCCTGAAGACCGCCGACGACTACGCCGCCGAGCACAACGGCTTCGCCCCGATCCTGGTCTTCGTCGACGCGACCGGCGGCTTCAAGGTCGACACCGAGTGCGTGGACGGCAAGCACGGCAACGCCGAGACCCACCTGGTCAAGGACATCCCGCCGTTCGTCCAGAAGACCTTCAACGCCTCCACCGACCCGCACAAGTGGGGCGTGGCCGGCTGGTCGATGGGCGGCACCTGTGCGTTCGACCTGGTCATCGGGCATCCGGACGTCTTCATGCACTTCGGCGACTTCTCCGGCGACAAGGGCCCGTACGTCGGCAACAAGGACCACACCGTGCAGGAGCTGTACGGCGGCGACGAGGCCGCCTGGGCGGCCCACGAACCGGCGAACGTGCTCGCCGCCAACCACGGGAAGTACCAGGGCGTCTCCGGCTACTTCGGGCTGGGCGACCAGGAGAAGGGCCAGATCGACGCGGCCAAGAACCTCGACGCGGCCGCCAAGAAGGCGGGCGTCACCACCACCACGGTGATCGGGCCCGGCAAGCACAGCTGGCAGACCGGCGCCGTCACCTTCACCAAGGCGCTGCCCTGGCTCGCCCAACAACTCGGCGTCCCCGGAGCCCACTCCTAGGGCCTGCCACGCCGCCCCGCTCCCGTTCCACACAAAGCCTTGGCATCACCGGCCCCACCTGCCCCTCCCGTCACCACGCCACAGCCTCCGGGACCGCGCCCCCACAGCGCCCCAAATCCATGCTGAGCAGCGGGGACTGGGAAGGATCGCCGCCGAACCGCCGCCCCGCCCGGCCCGCGACCGCCACGGCAGACCGGTCACGGACCGTCACAGGCCCCCTCACGATCGCGCACATGTTCGCACAGCTTCGCCACCGGACCCGTGCAACCGCCCGTCCCCGCCGGGTCGGCGCCGCGATTCCGGTTTTGCTCCCAGCGGCCAGATGGCACTAAATTTCGACCGCCGTCGACACAGCCGACCCTGACCTGCCTTCAGTTCACGGAAACGCCACCGGGAACGAACGAACAGCGGACCGGGCCGCGGCCGACCGGCAGGACGTAAACGGGGGAGGAACAATCATGCCGAGTGCCCGCAGCCAGGGGGCGACCAGGCGGCGCGAACGGACGGCCGGTGCCGCGCACGCGGGAACCGGGGTCGCCACGCGCCCCGAACCGAACCCGCACCACGACACCGGACACTTGAGGACACGTCAGTTGCGCAGCACTCGACAGGTCACCGTCACCACCGCGACCACCGCGGCCGCCCTGCTCTGCCTCGGCGCGCTGAGCGCCTGCGGGCCCGACAACAGCGCGGACCAGGCGGGCGGCAAGACGGCCGCCCCCACCACCGCCACCACCGCGGCGCCCACCGGGGGCGCACCGACCGGCGGGGCCACCACCGCCGCGCCGACCGGGGGCGCGAGCAAGCCCGCTCCCGGCGGTGGCGGCAAGGGCATCCCGGCCGCGGCCTGGATGGACACCCACAGCATCCCGATGGACGAGACGTACCACTGGGCGCCGCTGGCCGCCAACGCCAAGCCGGTCACCGGCGTGGTCACGTTCAAGGGCCAGGAGCTCTGCCACGCCACCGTCGCCAAGGACGACGAGACGCTGTTCACCGGCAAGGCCGCCGCGAAGGCGCAGGTCGGCTTCGGCGGCGATCACTGGATGGCCCAGCAGACCCTGCTGAACTTCGGCGACCCGGGCCCCAGCAGCGGCACCAAGCAGCTGACCACCCTCTCGCACTCGCGCCTGCTCGACGCCCTGAAGGGCTGCGCCAAGACCGCGCCCGGCGCCACCGTGAAGGTCAACAGCGCGGACGACGCACCGTACTTCGCCGCCGTCATGACCATCCCGCAGCCCGACGGCTCGACCGTCACCCTGCACGAGTACGTGGTCGACGCGGGTGGGACGGTCAGCGAAATGTCCGTCTACGTGGCGACCAAGGCCGGCGCCCAGCCGAAGGACGCCTGGAAGGCCCCCGAGGACCGGTACGTGGGCACCGGCATGACGGCACCGCTCTGCGAGGCCCTGCCGACCTGCTGACCCGCTGACCTGCTGACCTGCTGACCAACTCAGCAGCTGAACAGCTGACCGACGTCAGCTCCGCAAGACCGCCCCGGCCGGCGCCGGGGCAGGCGGGTCGATCCGTCCGGCACAGGGGACCGGACGGATCGACCCACCATTGACGTCAGCCGCCTCAGAGGCCGAGCCGGCTCAGCGCGGTCGTCCAGTCGGAGGCGATGGCGCTGCGCGCGGCGGCCAGGGTGACTCTTCCGCCGCACACCGCCGTCTTCAGCTTGTTCTCGACCGAGTCCTTGCTCATCGCGGTCTGGCTGCCGTAGCGCGGCTCGGGCCACAGGTTGCGCGGGTCGCGCGGCGCGCCGCCGAGCTCCAGCGGGACGAGGTGGTCCTCCTCGTAGTCCGACAGGTTGGTGTCCGCGTACCCGTACTGCGCTATCTGCTGCGCCTTCAACGGGTTGGTGTAGCTGGTCGGCGGGCGGACAGTGGACGTCCAGCCGGAGACGCAGATCGTCTGGCCGATGGTGGCCTGGGTGACGTCCGGGTTGTACGCACCCGGCGTGCAGGACGGGTCGGGCAGCGGCAGGTAGCCCTGTGAACAACTCGCCGCGAGCGTACGGCTCTTGCTGGCGGTGCTCTTGGTGCTGCCGGCCTTCGCGGGGGCGGCCTGCGCGGTGCCGGCGGCGAGCCCGGCGGTGGCGAGGGTGGCGGCCACCGCAACGACGGTGAGGCGCTGACGGATCATCATGTGGGCGAACTCCTGGGGCCTGCCCGGCCGTTCGCCGGGCGAATGCGCCCATGACAGCACCGCCCGCACGACCGCCGTCAGACCCCTGACGTGAACGCCCGGTGACCACACCGGGGCAGCTCACCCGGCCGCCGCCGACCCACCGTCCAGCAGCGAGGCCAGCAGCGCCGCCGGCCCCTCCGGCAGGCTGCCGTGGACGAGTTCGGTGCGGTGCACCAGCCGCGGCGCCCCGACCGGGACGGCCACGACCCCGGGCGCCCCGGCGAGCACGGACGCCGGGAGCACGGTGAGCCCGTGCCCGGTGGCGACCAGGGCGAGCAGGCCGTGGACGTCGGTCCCCCGGTAGCGGGTGGCGGGGCGGAAGCCCTCGACGCCGGCTGTGGCGCGCAGCCGGGCCGTGGTGGGGGCGAGGTCGGGTGCGTCGAGCCAGCGCGCGGCGGAGAGGTCGGCGAGCGCGATGCCCGTCCGCCCCGCCAGCGGGTGCCCGGCCGGGAGGGCGACCGCGACGGGCTGCTCGTCGACGGCGACGGTGCTGAGCGGGCCGACCTCGGGCAGCGGCAGCGGATCGCTGGGGGCGGCGAGGCCGTCGATCAGCGCGAGGTCGACCTCACCGGTGGCGACCAGCGCGGGCAGCGCGTCCTGGGCGAGGACCCGGACGACCAGCTCGACCCCCGGGTACGACCGGCGTACCTCGCCCAGCGCACGCCCCAGCGCCGCCCCGACCGCCAGCGGGGTGGCCCCGAGGAGCAGGCGGGCACTCGGGGTGCCGGCCAGGCGCGCGACGTCGGCGCGCGCCGCGTCCAGGCGGAGCAGCAGCGGGGCGGCGTGTTCCAGCAGCCGCGCGCCCGCCTCGGTCGGGCCGACCGGGCGGCGGTGGAGCAGCGCGGCGCCGAGGTCGGTCTCCAGGGCGGCGATCTGCTGGGAGACGGCCGACTGGGTGTAGCCGAGCTCCCGGGCGGCCTCGGAGAAGGAGGCGAGGCGGGCGACGGTCACAAAGGTGCGCAGCTGCTGCGGGTCCACGGCGGTCCGGTACTCCCTCTCGACATCACGACATCACGGCCGGAAACGACATCACGCCATCTGATCGACGAGTAAGAAATCATCGTTGGCGCTGATCTCGGGTCCCGGGTCAGGATAGCCGCATGACCTACCTGACCCCCCGGATCGCCCTGGTCGGCGACCGCTCCCCCGCCGTCCGCTCGCACGCCCGCATCCCCGGTCTGCTCGACGCGCTCGCCGAGCGCGACCAGCTCGTCCTGGACGCGTACTGGATCCCCAGCGAGGACGCCGAGTTGCCCGGCGCGCTGGACGGCTTCGACGCGATCTGGCTGCTGCCGGGCAGCCCGTACCGCAGCGAGGCGGGCGCGCTGGCCGCCGTCCGGACCGCCCGCGAGCGCCTGATCCCCTTCCTCGGCACCTGCGCCGGGTTCCAGCACGCCGTGCTGGAGTACGCCCGCGACGTCTGCGGCCTGGCCGGGGCCGCCCACGGCGAGCAGGACCCGGACCGCGACGAGCTGGTGATCGTGCCGATGGCCTGCTCGCTGGTCGGGCACGAGGGCGCGGTGGAGATCGCCCCGGGCAGCCTCGCCGAGCGCGTCTTCGGCACCACCCGCACCCTGGAGCGCTACCACTGCGCGTACGGGCTGAACGCCGACTACCTGGACCGGCTGGAGGCCCACGGGCTGCGGTTCAGCGGCGCGGACGACTCCGGCCAGCCGCGGGTCCTGGAGCTGGCGGAGCACGAGCACCCGTTCTTCCTCGCCTCGCTGTTCCAGCCGGAGCTGTCCGGCGACGGCACCCGCCCGCACCCGGCGATCCGCGCCCTGGCCGCCGCCGCGGCCGCCCACGCGAACGCCGTCACCACCGTGGGCCACCCGAACACCGTCACCACCGTCGACCACGCGAACGCCGTCACCGTCTGAGAGCGGCTACATCGGCAACGACCGCAGCCGCACCGGCCCCTCCGGCCACTCGGCGCCGGGCACCAGCGGCGCCCACATGGTGCGCATCGGCATCGTCGCCAGCCGCCCCTCCGGCTGTTCGACCGTCACCTCCGGCTCCACCTCACGGAACCCGAGCCCCCGGTAGAACGGGACCAACGGCGGGCGGCAGAACAGCAGCGCATGGCGGTGGCCGAGCGAGCGCGCGTGGTCGAGGGCGGTCCCGACCACCGCGCGGGCGAGGCCGCCGCCGCGCCGGTCGAGGGCGACGCAGACGCCGCCGACGCCGATCGCCTGGAAGTCGGTGCCGCCGACGGTGAGCGGGGCGGGCAACAGACCGGTGTGCGCGAGGAGTCGGCCGTCGGTGGCCCGGATGCCGAAGTGGATCTCCTTGGTCAGCCAGGTCAGCCCGGCGTAGGCGACGCCGTACGGGTCGTCGCCGGGGCCGAGGATCTCCTCCTGGTCGGCACGGGTGTACTGCGGCAGCCGTTCGACCACCGGGGCGGGCGGAGCAGCGAAACGATCATCCATCCGGCCATGCTCCCGCCCTGACCGGCCTCCTTTCCAGACCCTTCCCGGCCACTGTGATCCGATGATCATCCCGGGAGAGCCGGGTGATCGTCCCGGAGCGGCCGGGCTGTGGAAGCATGCCCCCATGCGCCAGCCCACCCGCCAGCAGCGGTCCAGGTCCCGGCACTCCGACCGGCCCGGGGCGGCCGACCCCGCCGGCGGGCTGCCCGGGCTGCCGGGGTTGCCGGCGCTACCACCCCTGCCGGCCCGGCTGCCCCGCCCGCTGGTCGACCTCGCGCCGACCGCCCTGGTGCTCCTGGTGCTCGTCCCGCTCGCCGCGAACGACCCCGACCTCGGACCGACCACCTCGGCCCCCGTCAACGCGGGGCTGATGACGGCCGGCGCCCTCGCCCTCGCCGTCCGCCGGCGGTACCCGGAGGCGGTCACCGCGGTCACCCTGCTGAGCGGCCAACTCCCGCTCGCCATCGCCCTCTACGCGCTGGCCGCGCGGCGCGGCGCCACCCTCGCCCTGGGCGTGCTCGCCCTCCTCGCCGAGGCCCGGCTGCTGCTCCCGTTCGACGAGGGCGACCTCACCACCTACTCCGCCCTCGCCAACCTGATCGAGGACCCGGCCGTGTTCGGGGCCGTCCCGCTCGCCCTCGGCCTGGCCGCCCACCAGCGGGCCCGCGCCGTCTCCGCGCTCGCCGAACGCAACCGGCTGCTGGAGGAGGCCCGGCGGCACGCCGAGGAACGCGCCGTCGCCGCCGAACGCGCCCGCCTCGCCCGGGAGATGCACGACATCGTCTCCAACCGGGTCTCGCTGATCACCCTGCACGCCGGCGGCGCCCAACTCGCCACCGCCGACGACCCGGTGGCCGTCCGGGCGACCCTCGGCCTGATCCGCACCCTAGGGCAGCAGGCCCTCACCGAGCTGCGCGGCCTGCTCGGCGTGCTCACCCCGGCCTCCGACCAGGGCCCCTCGCTGCGCGGCCTGGCCGCCCTGGTCGAGGAGTCCCGGCAGGCCGGCCTCGCCGTCGGCCTCACCCTCACCGGCCCGGCCGAGGGCCCGCCCGCCCCCGGCCCCGCCGTGCAGTACGCGGCCTACCGGATCGTCCAGGAGGCACTGACCAACGCGCACAAGCACGCCCCGGCCGCCGAGGTGGCCGTCACCGTCGAGGTCCGGCCGGACGGGCTGCGCCTGGCGGTCGTCAACTCCCCCGACGGCACCGGCGGGGCGCCCGACCTGCCCTCCGGCGGCCACGGCCTGGACGGCATGCGCACCCGCGCCGACGACCTGGGCGGCACCCTGCACGCGGGCCCCACCCCCGACGGCGGCTTCGCCGTCCGGGCCCGCCTGCCACTGGCCGCCACCGCGCCCTCGTCCGCCGCGAACTGATCAGGCCGACGTGCTCCGGGACTTGAGCTCGTCCCACACCTCGGCGACCCGCGGCGCCAGCGCCTCCAGCGGGCCGCTGTTGTCGATCACCAGGTCGGCGATCGCCAGCCGGTCCGCCCGCGCGGCCTGCGCGGCCATCCGGGCCCGGGCCTCCTGCTCGGCCATCCCGCGCAGCCGCACCAGCCGGTCGATCCGCACCTCGTCGGCCGCGTCCACCACCACGACCAGGTCGTAGAGCGGGGCCAGCCCGTTCTCCGTGAGCAGCGGCACGTCGTGGACCACGACGGCGTCCGGCGCGGCGGCGGCCTCCAGTTCGGCGGAGCGGGCCCGCACCAGCGGGTGGACGATCGCGTTCAGCGCCGTCAGCCGCTCCGGGTCGGCGAAGACGATCGCGCCGAGCGCCGGACGGTCCAGCGCCCCGTCCTCGCGCAGCACGCCGGGCCCGAACTCGGCCACCACGGCCGCCAGTCCGTCCGTCCCGGGCGCGACCACCTCGCGGGCGATCACGTCGGAGTCCACGATCACCGCGCCGTGCGCGGCGAACAGCCGGGACACCTCGCTCTTGCCCGCGCCGATCCCGCCCGTCAGTCCGATCTTCAGCATGCGGCCAGGCTACCGGCGCCCGGCGGCCCCGGTCAGCCGGGCTCCGAGGTCAGCCCGGCCCCGGGCCCAACCTGGCGGCCCCGGTCAGCCCGGCCCCGTGGCCGGCGCGGTGGCCCCGGTCAGCCCGGCCCCGAGGTCAGCCCAGCTCCAGGCTCTCCCCTTCTCGCAGCACCCTCACCTCCGCCCCCGTCCCCGGGCCGCCCGGCCCGACCAGGTGGGTGTGCACGGCGAAGCCGGCCGGGCTGAGCACCGCGTCGTGGACCGGCACCGCCTGGCGCGGGCCGGCCTCCCGGACGTAGTCGACCAGCTCGGACACCTTGCTCCACGGCGCGGCGATCGGCAGCAGCAGGGTGTCCACCGCGTGCGGCGGCACGGTCAGGGCGTCGCCGGGGTGGAAGAGTCGACCGTCGAAGAGGAAGCCGATGTTCCTGACCAGCGGGATGTCCGGGTGGATCACCGCGTGCCACTCGCCGTGCACCGACACCTCCATCCCGCCGAGCTCGAAGGCGTCTCCCTCGCCGACCACCGCGACCCGCCCCCCGACTCCCTCCAGTTGCGCCGCCACCGCCGTGTTGGTCCACACCCGCAGCGCCGGGTCGGCCTCCAGCGCGGCCCGCAGCCCGGCCTCCTCGAAGTGGTCCATGTGCTCGTGGGTGATCAGGACGGCGTCGGCCCCGGCGAAGACCGCGGGGTCGGTGAACATCCCGGGGTCGACGACCACGGTGGTGCCGTCGTGCTCCAGACGTACGCAGGCATGTCCGTACTTGGTGATCCTCATACCACCAAACAATACAGCAAGGCTGCACAGTCTTGCTGTAGGAATTTCGGATAGACTTCCCCCATGCCCAGCAGCGCACCGCACCCGGACACCCTGGAACTCGCCGCCGACCTGCGCGCCGCCCTCGGCGGCCTGGCCCGCGCGCTACGCTCCACCGACGAGCTGCCACAGAACCAGGCCGCCGTACTCGGTCTGCTGGTCCGCGACGAACGCGTCTGCACCATCGCCGAACTGGCCGAGCTCCAGCGCGTCCGCCACCAGTCGATGGCCCGCACCATCGCGCTGATGACCGAGGCCGGGCTGGTCACCCTGCAACGCCACCCCACCGACGGCCGCAAGCAGTTGGTCACCGCCACCGAGGCCGGCCAGGCCGCGCTCCTGGAGCAGCGCGCCCGCCGCGAGGCCCGGATCGCCGCCGCCATCGAGGCCCGCCTCACCCCCGAGGAGCAGTCCCAGCTGCGCACCGCCGTCGCCCTGCTGGCCCGCCTGCGCTGAACCCCGGCAACTCCCGGCCGAGCGGACCCGCCCTACGCCCCCGACCCCACCAGTTCCTTGGCCTCCGGCCGGGGCGCCGGGATCACCGCCGGCTCGATGGCCGGCAGCTCGACGTGCTCGCTCAGCCCGAAGCGCCGGTGCAGGCGCCGCAGCGGCGCGGGGGCCCACCAGTTGAACTCGCCGAACAGGGTCATCGCGGCCGGCACCAGCAGACAGCGCACCAGGGTGGCGTCGACCGCGACGGCGACGGCCAGCGCGATGCCCATCTGCTTGACCATGAGCATGTCCCCAAGGGCGAAGCCGGCGAAGACGATCACCATCAGCAGCGCCGCCGAGGTGATGATCCGACCGCTGCGTTGCACGCCCAGCTCCACCGCCTCGGTACAGCTGTACCCGCGCGAGTGCAGTTCCTTGATCCGGGCGAGCAGGAACACCTCGTAGTCCATCGACAACCCGAAGGCGAAGGCGAACACCAGCACCGGGATGAAGGTCTCCAGCCCGCCCGTCGGGCTGAACCCGAGCATCCCGCTGAACCAGCCGTCCTGGAACACCAGGGTGAGCGCGCCGAGCGAGGCGCCCAGCGAGAGCAGGTTCATCAGCAGCGCCTTGACCGGCATCACCACCGAGCCGGTCATCAGGAAGAGCAGCACGAGCGTGCCCGCCGCCACCAGGCCGAGCGCCCAGGGCCCGCGCGACATCAGCTCGTTCTTGAAGTCCACCACCGAGGCCGCGCCGCCGGTGACGTAGGTCTTGAGGCCCCCGCGGTCGGCCCGCAGCTCCTCGACCACCTTCTTCGCCGGCCCGCCCTGCGGGTCACCGTGGACGAGCACGTCGATGGTGGAGACCGAGTCGGTGACCGGGGTCACCGCCCGCACCCCGCTCACCCCGGGCAGCTTGGCGACGACCTCGTCCGCGTACGCCTGGGCGACCGGCGCCCCGCCCTCGACCACGACGGTGATCGGCGCGGCGGAGGCCTGCGGGAAGCGGTGGTCGATCGTCTCGGCGACCTGCCGCCCGGCCGAGGAGGCGGGCAGCACGGCGGCGCCGGAGTTGCGCATGTCGGCGTGCAGGAAGGGGGCGCCGGCGGCCACCAGCAGCGCGGTGCAGACCAGCGCGACCGGGACGGCCCGCTTGCGTACTCGACGCACGGTGCGGCTGAAGAAGCCCTCGTCGGGTACCGGCGCGGTCGGCGTCTTGATCCGGGAGCCCGCGAAGCCGAGCAGCGCGGGGACGAGCGTCAGCGCGGCGGCGACGGCGATCACGACCACGCTCACCCCGGCGGCGGCCACCGCGCGCAGCACCGGGCTGGT
>NZ_JBEOSA010000028.1:0-101956 GCF_040302625.1 Kitasatospora sp. NPDC097643
GGATCAGGCCGTCCGGACGGGCCGGCTGGTGCGGGGTCAGCCAGGTCGTGCGGGGTCAGCGCGGGGCGGACGCCCGCCGGCGGAGGCGGTACCCGGTGACGCCGCCGACGGCGGCGAGCCCCGCGAGCCCGGCGAGGGCCGCCGGGTGCCAGTCGGGCCCGGCCGGCCGGGCCTCGGCGGCGACGGCGACCTGCTCCGCCGCGGCGGCCGTCCCACCGTCCGCCGCGACGGCCGTCGCGCCGTCGACCGGACCGTCCGTCAGGCCGCCGAACCCGCCGGCCAGGCCCTTGCGGTCGTAGGCCGAGCCCGGCAGCTTGTCGCCGTACCGGGTGGCGACCAGCTTCTGGTAGGCGGCGAGGGTGGTGCTCCGCTGCCCGCCCAGGCCGCTCTTGGCCTCCTCGTTGAGCGGCTCGACCATGCCGTCGGCGGTGATCCGGTACCAGGCGTGGATCTGCGGCTCGGTGAAGGTACGGGCCTGCGGGGTGCCGCGTTCGGCCAGGGCGAGGTCGGTGTCGCCGTCCCGGATGCCGGCCAGCTGCCAGCCCTCGGCGCCGACGTTGCGGGAGCCGTCGGGGGACGTGGAGGAGCCGGGGTTGCCCTGCGGCGCGAGCAGGACGGCGGCCTGGTGGCCGTCGGCGGCGGTCACCCGGGAGGCCAGGTAGGTGAGCCGCAGCGCGCCCTGCGGGTTCGTCTGCGCCTTGCCGGCGACGAAGTCGGCGCTGAGCTCGAACACCGGCACCGGGTCCTTGAGGTCGAACCTCGGCGGGGCGGCGACCGCCGTGGGCGGGTTGCCGGGAGCGCCGACGGCGCCACCGTCGGCCGCCGCCGCGGCGGGGTTGGCCGGGCTGGCCGGGCTGCCCGGGCCGGCCTTCGGGGCCGCGACCAGGAAGCGGGAGACGGCGTCCCGGACCTGGTTGCTCTGGAGCACCTGCTGCGCGGACTGGTAGCCCGCGATGCCGTCACCGTCGGCGGCCTGAGACGAAACGATTCCGCACTGGGACGCGGCGAGCGTGGCCGTGGTGACGACGGCGGCTCGGACGATCAGGCGGGCGGAGCGCCGCAGGGTCTGCGTGGTCTGCGTGATCTGCATGGTCGGTCCTCTCCTCAGCCGTGGATGCCGATGCGGGAATGGGTCCACTGGAACGAGTTGTTGTTCACGTAGGTGTCGAAGTTCCACCACGTGTAGGTCTGGGTGCTGGGCCACGGGTCGCCGACGGCGATCATGTTGCTGGCGCCGTCGTAGCCGTAGACCACGTTCATGTGGCCCCCACCGCTGCGCCAGCCGATCCGGACGCCGAACGGCCGGCCCGCGGCGATCTCCGTGGTGGACTCCCCGAACGAGGCGTTGCGGTACAGGCTGCGGCCGCTGGTGCTCAGCCCCAGCCGGGCCAGCCCGTTGGCCATGTCCTCCAGTGTCGCGGGCTGGTTGTTGCAGTCCACCCAGCTGCCCTGGGCCGCGAGGCGGCAGAAGTCGTCCTGGCTGATGCCGGTGCGCCCCCAGTAGTTGGCGATGGTCAGGCCCGAGGCGTCCCAGCACCACTGGGTCTTGACCTGCTTCTGCATGGCGATGTTGAGGGTCCGGCTGTTCGCCGATGTGTTGGTGGGGGCCGGGTCGGGCTTCGAGCCGCAGACCGGCAGGCTGTTGGTGTTCTCCTGGATGAAGGCGTCGGCGATGTAGAACGAACCGGAGTAGATCCAGCGGTTGTTGTTCTCCACGGTGTCGCCGGTGGTCCGGCAGGACATCGCGACCTTCTCGCCGATCCGGGACGAGCCGCTGGTCTGGGCCGAAAGGGACGGCTGGGCACGGTGGTTGATGGTGCTGTACCGGCCGTTGCCCGCGATCACGGTGCCGTTGACCAGGCCGGCCTGGGCGAAGGCGCCGAGGCCGAACAGCAGACCGCCGGAGAGCGCCGCGGCGCTCGCGGTCAGCAGGACCTTCCTGCGGCGGGACTTACGGAGTCGGTGCAATGGTGCTCCTTGATCCGAGTGCTTGGGAGTCCGGGAATTCCCGAACGCGCCTGCCCGGAAAGGGGCCCCGGGCCCGCCGCGCCCGTTGCCCGCCGTTCCGTGAACAGGCGTGACCACATCTCTTTCCTCTGGTGGATCGAGTGGCCGGAATCCTGCCAGAGGTGCCGTGGATCACTGAACGGTCGTTATCCCGTTGCGAAGATGTAACCCTTTCAACCAGTCGGCCCGGATGAATTGTCGATGCGTCAGATAGGCGTCAGGCCACGAGAATTGGTCATCGGCGCCGAACCGCGACCGGATCGCCCACGCAATCCAATCGCACACGACGTGATGCAAACGTTATGTTTTGTGATCTGTTGTGAGACGCGTTATCAGCAAGCGGATCGCGCTTCGGTGGAGAAAATGTGACGCCGGATCAATCGATCGGGAAGAACCGCCCCGGGTTTCCCGGAGGAACGTCGAAGCCCGGCCGTCGGAATGGACGGCCGGGCCCCGGTGGGGGTGTCGACTTCAGGTGTCGGTTCAGGTGTCGGTTCAGGTGTCGGCTTCAGCGGGGGCGGCGGAGCAGGACGGCCACGGCCACGGCGGCGAGCAGGGCGGCGGCGGAGCCGACGAGGAGGGCGTCGTGCATGCCGAGGACGAAGGCCGCGCGGGCGTGCTCCACGGCCGGGCCGCCCATGGCGGTGGCCGCGCCCAGCGAGGAGCGGGCGGCCCGGGCGGCGTGCTCGGGCAGGCCGGGCAGCTGGAGGTGGTCGCGGTAGGAGGCGGTGAGGACACTGCCGAGGACGGCGATGCCGAGGGCGCCGCCGAGTTCGCGGGCGAGGTCGTTGACCGCCGAGGCGACGGTCTGGAGGGCCGGCGGCAGGGCGTCGGTGATGGCGGTGGTGGCCGGCGTCATCGCCAGGCCCAGGCCCGCGCCCAGCAGCACCAGGGTGCCGGCGACCAGGCCGTACGAACTGTCGGCGTCCAGGCGGGAGAAGAACGCCAGCCCGGTGCCGGCCAGGACCAGGCCGAGCAGCCACGGGCGGCGGGCGCCCAGCCGGGCGGTCAGCAGCGGGCTGAGCCGGGAGCCGGGCACCATCCCCGCGGCCATCGGCAGCAGGCTCACGGCGGCGACCAACGCGCTGTCCCCGCGCACCAGTTGGAGGTACTGCATGACCATGAAGAGGAAGCCGAAGAAGGCGAAGGACTGCAAGGTGATGGAGAGCGAGCCGGCGGCGAAGTGGCGGTTGCGGAACAGTCGCGGATCCAGCAGAGGGTGGCGCCGCGTCAGCTCCCAGGCCGTGAAGCCGGCCAGGACGAGCAGGCCCAGCCCGATCCCGGCGAGCGTGACCGGGCTGCCCCAACCGTGCTGCGGCGCCTCGATGATGCTGTAGACCAGCGCGCCCAGGCCGGCGACCACCAGCAGCGCGCCGACCCGGTCGAGCGGCGGGTGCTCCGACTCGGCCGACTCGGGGACGAACAGCAGGGCGCCGAGCAGCGCGACCGCCGCCAGCCCCACGTTCAGCAGGAACACCGAACGCCAGGTCCACTCCTGGAGCAGCGAGCCCGAGACCAGCAGCCCGACCACGGCACTGGCACCCGCGACCGCCGCCCAGACGCTGACCGCGCTCGCCCGCCGCTCGCGCGGGAAGGTGCCGGTGATGGTGGACAGGGTGGCCGGCATGACCAGCGCCGCCCCCGCGCCCAGCAGGACCCGCACCGCGATCAGCATCGCCGGGGACGTGGTGAGCAGGGCCCCGGCCGAACCGCAGCCGAACACGGCGAGCCCGACGATCAGCGCGCGGCGGCGCCCGAACCGGTCGCCCAGCGCGCCCGCCGGCAGCAGCAGCGCGGCGAAGACCAGGCTGTACGCGTCGATGATCCAGGAGAGCTGGGTCTGGCTCGCACGGGTCTCCCGGGCGATCGACGGCAGCGCCACGTTCAGCGAGGACATCGCGGCGACCACGGCACCCAGCGCCAGGCAGGTGACCGCGAGGACCAGGTTGTGCCGGACGGCGGTCGGCGCCCGGCCACCGTCCGCGGCGAGGGTGGCGGCGGGCTCGACGGACGGCTGGTCGGGCTGGACGAACGGCTGGACGGGCCGCTGGGCGGGTGGTTGGACGGCGTGCACGGTACTCGGCCTCCCCGGGTGGATCGGTGGATCGGTGGCTCGGTGGTTCGACCCGGCCAGGCTGGCCCCGCCGCCGCTAGCATTTCAACGGTGATGAATAAATCTCCGCGCCGCGGCCGCCGCCCCGGCAGCCCGGACACCCGCGCCGCCATCCTCGACGTCGCCCGGCGCCGCTTCCTGGCCGAGGGGTACCACGCCGTGACCCTGCGCTCGGTCGCCGCCGAAGCGGACGTCGACCTCGCCCTGATCAGCTACTTCTTCGGCTCGAAGAAGGGCCTGTTCGGCGCCGCGATGGCGCTCAAGGTCAACCCGACCGAGGTCCTCGCCGCCTCCCTGGAAGGCGACCTGGCCACCCTGCCGCAGCGCGCCCTGCGCAACCTGCTGGCCGCCTGGGACAACCCGGAGAACGGGCCGGCACTGCTCGCCATGCTGCGCAACCTGGTCCAGGACGACGGGCACGCCGCCCTGTTCAAGGAGGTGGCGGAGAAGGAGATGATCGACCGGTTGGCCGCGAGGATCGGCGGCGCCCAGGCCCGCCGCCGCGCCGCCGTGTTCGTCGCGCAGATGGGCGGACTGATCGTCGCGCGCTACCTGGTGCGGGCGGAGCCGGTGGCATCGATGTCGGTTGATGAAATCGTCCGGGCCTTCGGACCGTCCCTCCACCAGGCCCTCCAGGGCGCCCCGCCACCCGGCCGCCGGCACTGACGCCAGCGTGCCGCCCCCGGGCCCGGCGCGCCGCGGCCGCACGCTCCGAGCCGGGCGGGCACAGTGGTCGGATGCAGGCGTACGAGGAGGCACCGGAGCAGGAGGCGCCGCAGGAACAGCGGGCCGGCTGGTTCGAGCTCTTCTTCGACCTGGTCTTCGTGGTCACCGTGAGCGTGCTGGCCCACGGCCTGCACGGCGACCCGGGCGCCGGGGAGTTCGGCACGTTCCTGGTGCTGTTCTTCCCGGCCTGGTGGGCCTGGGCCAACCTGACAGTGACCATCAACGTCTTCGGCTCGGACCGCCCGCGCGGCCAGGCCCTGCTGCTGGGCACGATGCCCGCGCTCGGGCTGATGGCCGCCGCCGCGCCGAGCGGCCTGGGCGAGCGGGCCTGGGCCTACGCGCTCGGGGCGGCGTGGGTGCGGCTGGGGTTCTTCGCGATCTGGTTCGAACGGGCCCGGCAGCCGGGGAACTCGCTTCCGCTCTGGCGGCCGGTGCTCTACTGCCTGCTGCCCGCCGTGCTCTGGGCGGTCTCCGCCGCCGTCCCGGCCCCCGGGCGGTTCGTGCTCTGGGCCGTGGCGATGGCCCTGGAGGTGGTGCTCCTGGTGATCCGCGCGGGGATGAGCGACGCCTTCTACGCCGCCCTGTCCGTCGAGCACCTGGTCGAACGGATCGGGCTGTTCGTGGTCATCGTGCTCGGCGAGAGCGTCTTCACCGTCGTCGTCACCCTGGCCGACCACTTCACCCGGCCGTCCGGCGTCGCGGCGCTGTTGGCGTTCGTGGTGGTCGCCGAGCTCGCCATGGTCTTCTTCGTCTGGGGCACGGCGGAGGCCGCCCGTGGGCTCACCCGGGCCCAGGCCGGCGGGTCCGGCCGGGCCATCAGGGACACCGTGATGTACCTGCCGTTCGTCCTGGTCTCCGGCATCACGATGATCGCCGCCGCGCTGGGCACCGCGGTCGCCGAGCCCGACCACGTCCTGCCGCCCGGCTCCCGGTGGGCCCTGTGCGGCGGCGTCCTCGCCTTCTACACGGCCAACGCCGCGATCTCGCTGCGCTACGGCGACGGCCTGCGCGCCGTCCTGGGCTGGTACCTGCCCTGCCTGGTGCTCAGCCTGGCGGGCCTGGTCCCGGCCTCGGTGTTCCTGCCCGCCTGGGCCGCGGTGGGCTGCGCGGCCGCGGTGGTGTTCACGCTGGCCAAGCTCGCGGCGTACCGCAGCGCCGCCCGCCGCCGGGGCCCGGCCGCCGGCTGAGGCCCTGCCACCCGCGTTGCGGGGGCGTGTCACAACACGCCGGGCCGTCGCGTCCTATGGGCACATCCGTCGACACCGAGAGAACGGAAGAGGGACCCCATGAGCAAGGTCTGGTTCGTCACCGGTTCGTCCCGCGGCCTGGGCCGCAGCTTCGTCGAGGCCGCCCTGTCCCGTGGCGACCGGGTGGCCGCGACCGCCCGCAACGCCGGGAGCCTCGCCGGGCTGGTCGCCGCCCACGGCGCCGCGGTGCTCCCACTGGAGCTGGACGTGACCGACCGGGCCGCCGTGCACACGAGCGTACGGCGGGCCAAGGAGCACTTCGGTCGGCTCGACGTCGTCGTCAACAACGCGGGTTACGGCCTGTCCGGCGCCGTCGAGGAGTTGACCGAGCAGGAGCTGCGCGACCAGCTGGAGACCAACCTGTTCGGCGCGGTCTGGGTGGTCCAGGCCGCGCTGCCGCACCTGCACGAGCAGGGCGGCGGGCACATCGTGCAGATCTCCTCGGTCGCCGGCGTCTCGGCCTTCCCGCTCGGCGGCGGGTACTGCGCCTCCAAGTGGGCCCTGGAGGGCCTGAGCGAGTCGTTGGCCCAGGAGGTGGCCGGTTTCGGCATCAAGGTGACCCTGGTCGAGCCCGGCGGCTACGCCACCGACGCGGTCGCCTCCGCCGTCCGGGCCGAGGCCGCGCCGCACTACGACGGTGTCCGCGAGGCCTTCGCCGCGTACGCGAGCACGCTCGACCTCGGCGACCCGGCCGCGGCGGGCCGGGCGCTGCTCAAGCTCGTCGACGCCGAGAACCCGCCGCTGCGGGTGTTCTTCGGCAACCAGGGCCACCAGATGCTCCAGCAGGTCTACACCGACCGGCTGAAGACCTGGGCGGACTGGCAGGACCTCGCGGTGGAGGCCCACGGCCAGAGCCGGAGTTGAGCCGGCGGCCGCGACGGCGAGCGCACGGCCGCGAGCGCACGACGGCGGGTCACCGTACGACAGCGGGCCACCGCCCGAGGGCGGTGGCCCGCGTGGGTCCGGGCCGGTGCGCGGGTCAGTCCGGCCGCCGTGGGCGAACCGCACGATCGTCGCCACCGGTCTGTTGTCCTGGGTGTTCACCCCGTACGGGGCCAGTGTCGCCGACGACTTGATGGTGGTCGTCCCGGCGCCGGAGCCCCGGAAGGCCATCGGAGCGAGCCCGTCCGGGGCCCGTTCCTCCGGTCAGAAGACCGAGAGGCCGGAGAGGGTGGTGAGGGTGTCGAGGGCGGTGACGGCGGCGACGGAGTTGCCGGCCTGGTCGAGGCGGGGGCCCCAGGCGCAGACGGCGGCGCGGCCGGGGAGTATGGCGAGGACGCCGCCGCCGACGCCGCTCTTGCCGGGCAGCCCGACCCGGAAGGCGAACTCGCCGGCCGCGTCGTAGGTGCCGCAGGTGAGGAGGACGGCGTTGACCCGCTTGGCCTCGCTGCGGGTCATCATCCGGGTGCCGTCGGTGCGCAGGCCGTAGCGGGCGAGGAAGGAGCCGGCGAGCACGAGGTCGCGGCAGCTCGCGGCGATGGCGCAGTGGGCGTAGTAGTGGTCGAGGACGGTCTCGACCGGGTTCTCCAGGTTGCCGTGGCTGGCGATGAAGTGGGCCAGCGCGGCGTTGCGGTGGCCGTGGGCGGCTTCGGAGGCGGCCACGGCGGGGTCGGTGTCGAGGCCGGGGTTGCCGGATTCGCGGCGGAGGAAGGCGCGGACGGCTCCGGCGGCGTCGCCGGTCAGGCTCTGCAGGCGGTCGGTGACGACGAGCGCGCCCGCGTTGATGAAGGGGTTGCGCGGGATGCCGTGTTCGGTCTCCAGCTGGACCAGCGAGTTGAACGGGTTGCCGGACGGCTCGCGGCCGACGCCGCGCCAGACGGTGTCGCCGCCGTGGGCCAGGGCGAGGGCGAGGGTGAACAGTTTCGAAACGCTCTGGATGGAGAACGGTCGTTCCCAGTCGCCGACACCGTACAGCTCGCCGTCGACCGTCGCCACGGCCATGCCGAAGGCCTCCGGATCGGCCTCGGCGAGCGCCGGGATGTAGTCGGCGACCCGGCCCTGCCCGGCGGTGGCCCGGGCGGCGGCCTCCGCTGCCTCCAGCAACTGCTGCCAGTCCAGGTTCTCTCCGACGGGCAGAGCGTTCATCGTCCGTTCCTCCACGAGCACGACCACGAGCATGAGCACGAGCGCGGCCGGGGGCGTCCCCGGTCCGAGGAGGATTATCCGTGGTCGCGGCGCTGGTCCCGCCCCTGGTCCCGGCGCCGGTCCCGGCCGTGGTCGCGCAGGGTGCGGCGGGCGGCGCCCAGGGTGAGCAGGGCCCAGAGGACGCCCGCGCCGGCCGTGACGACGAGGCCGCCGCCGAGGAAGGGGAGGTCCTCGTCCGTCGCGGCCGGCGGGGCCCAGCCCGCCGGGTCGACCAGGACGGTCGTGCGGGTGCCGATGCCGGCCGTCGAGGAGCAGCCCGAGCCGCCGTACGAGGCGTGCGGCAGCGGGTGGCCGTCGGCCCGGCGGATGCCGCAGGTCCAGCTCACCCGGCCGCTGCGGTCCGTCGCGCGGTGCGCCGAGGTGATGATCACCTCGGTCTCCACGCCGCGATGGGCGATCAGCTCGGCGCGCAGGCCGGCCGTCGTGACGCCCAGCAGCACGACCCCCAGCAGGACGCCCGGCCAGAGCACCCAGCCGCTGACCCGGACGACCATCAGCCCGCCGAGCCCGGCGATGAACACCAGCAGGGCGAGGACCGTGCAGAGCACGGCGTAGTCCGGGTTGGTGGCGATCGCCAGCAGCCCCGTCATCAGCACCGGGACGAGCAGCCCGGTCAGCAGCGCCGCCCGGCGGACGGTGCGCGGGGAGGGCGGGCGGTCCTTCCCGGGGCGCCTGCGCCGCACGGGCTTCGGGGGCCGGACCACCCCCTCGGCCAGCGGTCTCTTCCGCTTCTTCGTCCGGCTCCGCGCCATGTCGCCCCCGTTCGGTCCCGTCTTCTCGCGTGCTCGCCCGCTCGCGGTGCTCGCGCGCGCTCGAGACAGGACAGTCTGACGCCGCCCCCGGACCGCGGGAAGCCGGGGGGTGACCTCGTCGCGGCGACGACCCGTCACCTTCGTCCACTACCGATCACTACCGATCGGTAGTGCTGTTTCGGACGAGTTCACCGATTGCTCGTCAGATGTCTTGAAACCCGTGCGCCCGGCGAAGTTGGATGCACAACATCCCGCGACCCGACGGGTCCACGACACACCCGCCCCACGGAGCCTCGATGCCCCTGCCGTCCGTCCGCCGCGCCCTCGCCGCCGGTGCCGCCGCCACCGTGCTCGCCGCGCTCGGGACCGCCCCGGCCGCCGCCGAGACCGCGCCGACCACCGCCCCCGCGCTCGACGTCCTGACCTACAACGTCTTCCTGATGAGCACCACGCTCTACCCCAACTGGGGCCAGCAGTACCGCGCGCAGGCGATCGCGTCGGCGGACTTCTTCCAGGGCCACGACGTGGTGGTCCTGGAGGAGGCCTTCGACAACGCGGCCTCGGACGCGCTGACGGCCAAGGCCTCGGCGGCCTACCCGTACCACACGCCGGTGGTAGGCCGGTCCACCAGCGGCTGGGACGCCACCTCCGGCAGCTACAGCTCCACCACCCCCGAGGACGGCGGCGTCACGCTGCTCAGCAAGTGGCCGATCCTGCACAAGGAGCAGTACGTCTACAAGGACGCCTGCGGCTCCGACTGGTGGTCCAACAAGGGCTTCGTCTACGCGGTGCTGAACGTCGACGGCCGGCGCACCCACGTGGTCGGCACCCACCTCCAGTCCACCGACTCGGGGTGCTCCAGCGGCCAGGCGGCGGACATCCGGGCCAGGCAGCTCACCGCGATGCGGGACTTCCTGGACGCCAAGCGCATCCCGGCCGCCGAGCCGATCGTCCTGGCCGGCGACCTGAACATCGACTCGCACGGCTCCGAGTACCAGGCGCTGCTCGACAACGGCAACCTCGCCCCGGCCTCCGCCCGCACCGGCTGGCCGTACTCCTTCGACACGGCGGACAACTCGATCGCCGCCTACCGCTACCCGGGCGAGACCAAGGAGGACCTGGACTACGTCCTCTACCGCGCCGACCACGCCCGCCCGCAGCAGTACACCAACCAGGTCCTGCGGGTGCACAGCGCACCCTGGACGGTGAGCAGTTGGGGCAGGAGCTACACCTACTCCGACCTCTCCGACCACTACCCGCTCGCCGCCCACTGAGCCCGGGGGCTCAGAACTCCAGCGGCCGGTAGATCGGGACGCCCGCCTCGACGAGCTCGCCCCGGATGGCGAAGAAGGCGTCGCCGAACGGGTCCTCGCCGGTGACCGGCAGCAGCCCGCGGCGGATGGCGAGGTCGTGCGGGGCGAGCTCGCCGGCGGTCGCGAGGTGGCGCCGGGCGGCTTCCGGCCGCCCGGCGCGGGCCAGCCAGACCGCGAGCCGGGCGTGGGCGCGGGCCCGCTGCTCGGCGGGGGTCGGCACCCGCAGGTGCTCGGCGACCTGCTCGGCGCCGCCGCCGGCCTCGCCGTCGAGCACCCAGCGGCGCAGCGCCTGCCCGGAGGCCTCGGAGTCGAGGCCGTTCATCGAGCGGAAGAGGTCGGTGGCGGTCTGGGTGTCCTGGGGGCGGGCGATCCGGCCGTCCTCGTCGATCCAGACGACGGTCGGGACGTTGATCACGTTGTAGAGCTCGGCGACCTCGCCGTCCACGTCGATCAGCGCGGGGTGGGTGACCCCGGCCTCCTCGATCCAGGGGCGGGCGTCCTCGGCGGTGCGGTCGGCGGCGATGCTGATGACGGTGAGGCCGTCGGCCTCCAGCGCGGCGTGGCGCTCCTGCCAGGCGGGCAGGTCGTAGCGGCAGCCGCACCAGGAGGCCCAGAAGACCAGCGCCACCTTGCGGCCGCGGTAGGCGGAGAGCGTGGTGCCGTCGAGGGTGAAGTCGGGGGCGGTGGCCTCGGCCGAGAGCCCGGTGTCGGCGTGGGCGAGCGCCAGTGCGCGCTCGGCCGGGTCGAGGACGGCGACCCGGCCGGTCAGCTCCGCGAACCGGAGGACGTCCACGCCCCCGTCGGTGGTGGCCTCGGCGGCGCGGAAGTTCGGCAGGCAGGCGTCGTCCTTGCACCAGCCGTACGACCGGGGCTCCCAGCCCAGCAGCGGCCGGTCGGCCGGCGCGACGAGCCGGCCGTCGACCAGCTCCGCGTCGATCTCGTAGGTGTGTCCGGCTTCGATCACGGTGAACGTGGTGGTCATTGCTCCCCCTTGGATAGTTCGACTATCCAGAGAATAGATAGCATCACTATCCAAGTCAAGCGGGGGCAGCCGGGGGCCGCGGGGCGGGGGAGAACGGGACCGGCCGGGTGCGGAAGGTCGGGGTGCGGAAAATCTGTTATCCGGGCCGCCGGGGCGGGTCTCCTGGGTGTGGGAACGACCGCGGGCCGCCGCTCTGGCGGGTCGGCGGTGCGGTGCGGGGCGTCATGGGGAGGCTCCGCCCGGAGGGGACGGCCGGTGGGCCGGGGCTGGGCCGGTCCGTCCCCGATCGTGGTCGGCTCCCGCCGTGCCGACGGGTCCGCGCCCGCCCGGTCGGCACACTTCGGACGCCGGCGGTCCGTGGGTCCCCCACGGCCGCGGACCGCCGGGCCGGGTCCGGGTCTCAGGCGGGCAGGGTCCAGCGCTGGTTGGGGCCGCCGTGGCAGTCCCAGATCTGCAACCGGGTGAGGTCGTCGCTGCTGCCGTTCCGGGCGTCCAGGCAGCGCCCGGAGGCCGGGTTGAGCAGGGTGCCGTCCGAGCGCGGCTGCCAGTGCTGGGCGCCGGTGCCGTTGCAGTCGTAGAGCTGGGCGCTGGTCCCGGCGGCGGTCCAGCCGTTGGTGACGTCCAGGCACTTGCCGTAGGCGTGCAGCGACCCGTCCTGCTGGACGGTCCAGTCCTGCGCGCCGGTGGCGTTGCAGTGGTAGAGCTGGACGGCGGTGCCGTTGACGGTGGCGGCCCACTTGACGTCCACGCACTGCCCGGCGAGGCCGGTCACCGGGCCGCTCGGGCGCGGGGTGAGCCAGCGTTGGGCGGCCGCCCCCGAGCAGTCCCGCAGCAGCAGCCGGCCGTCGGCGGCGGCCAGGCAGCGGCCGGAGTCGGGGTGGTGCAACGAGGAGTCCGCGCGCAGCCGCCACACCTGGTCGCCGGCCCCGGTGCAGTCCCGGAGCCGGACCGCCGAGCCGTCGGAGGGGCCGGCCGGGCGCAGGCAGCCGTCGAGGACGCGGACGGTGCCGTCCGAGCCGACGGTGAGGTCCTGGGCCGCGGTACCCGCGCAGGCGGCCAGCCGGACCGCCTCGTTGCCGTCCGCGGCGGCGGCGTCCGCGTCCAGGCAGGAGCCGTCGGCGCCGGTGATCCGCCCGGACCAGGCGGAGACGGGCGCCGAGTACGGCACCTCCACCGAGCCGCCCAGCCTCGGCGTGCGCGACGAGGAGCCGACCGTCAGGCCGTACTGCCCGCCGGGCACCTGCCAGCCGTGCGTGCCCTGGTCCCAGGTGGCGAAGGCGGAGCGGTCGAGCGTCAGCTCCAGGTGTGCCGAACGGCCGGGTGGCAGGGTCACCTTGTCGAAGGCCTTGAGCTGCTGCGGCGGCTCCCCGGCGGCGGCGGGGAAGGCGACGTACAGCTGCGGCACCTCGGTGCCGGTGCGGCTGCCCCGGTTGGTGAGCTCGAAGCCGACCCGCACCCGGCCGGCGGCGTCCGGGCCGGTGACGGTGAGGCCGGCGTAGCCGAAGTCGGTGTACGAGAGGCCGTGGCCGAACGGGAACAGCGGCGCGGTGCCGCTCGCGTCGTACCAGCGGTACCCGACGCCGAGCCGCTCGGTGTAGTGGTAGGCGCCGTCCGTGCCGGGGTACTGGGCCTGGTCGCGGATCGGCGTGGCGGCCGCCGAGGTCGGGAAGGTGACGGGGAGCCGGCCGGCCGGGTCGGCGTCGCCGAACAGCACGTCGGCGAGCGCGGTGCCGCTCTGCTCGCCCGGGTACCAGGCCTCGACGACCGCCGGCACCGCGTCCAGCCACGGCATGGTGACCGGGCCGCCGGTGTTCAGCACCACCACCGTGCGCGGGTTGGCGCGGGCGACGGCGCGGATCAGCGCGTCGTCGGCCGGGGCGAGGTCCAGTGTGCGGCGGTCGGCGCCCTCGGTCTCCTCGTCACCGACCACCACCACCGCGACGTCGGCCCCGGCGGCCACCGAGGCCGCGGCGTCCGCGTCGTCGCCCGGGTGGTAGCGCACGTCCACCCCGGTGCCGGCCCGGGCGGCGAGGCCCTGGCGGGGCGTCACGGTGTGGGCGGCGTAGGGGGCGACGTGCGAGGAGCCGTAGCCGCCGGTGTACGCCCGGTCGGCCCAGGGGCCGATCACCGCGATCGACTTCAGCCGGGCGGCGTCCAGCGGCAGTGCGGCCCGCTCGTTGCGCAGCAGGACCGTGCCGGCGGCGGCGATCCTCCGGGCGTCGTGGGCGCCGGCGGCCGGGTCGGAGGCGGGCGGCTGGCCGCCGTCCAGGGCGCCGGTGCGGACCATCAGCCGCAGCACCCGTCGCGCCTGGTCGTCCAGCACGGCCGGGGCGAGCCGGCCGTCGGCCACGGCGGCGGGCAGGTCGGTGAAGTAGGTCGAGCCGCCGAACTCCTGGTCCAGGCCGGCGGTCGCGGCGTTCACCGAGGAGTGGGTGGCCGGGTAGTCGGAGCCGACCGCCCCGTCGAAGCCCCAGCGGCCCTTCAGCACGTCCCGCAGCAGCGGGAAGTTCTCGCACGCCCAGATGCCGTTGACCGGGTTGTAGCCGCACATCGCCGACCAGGCCCGGGCCTCGCGGACGGCCGCCCGGAAGGCGGGCAGCTCCAGCTCGGTCAGGGTCCGCTCGTCGACCTCGGAGCTGTACGACTGCCGGTCGTCCTCCTGGTTGTTCGCCGCGTAGTGCTTGACCTGCGCCGCGACGCCCTGGGACTGGATGCCGCGCACCTCGCCGGCCGCGATCCGCCCGGCCAGGTACGGGTCCTCGCCGAAGGTCTCGAAGTTGCGCCCGCCCTGCGGGACGCGGACGAGGTTGACCATCGGCGCGTACAGCACCTGGTAGCCGCGGGCCCGTGCCTCGCGGCCCAGCACGCTTCCGAAGGTGGTGGCCAGACCCGGGTCGAAGGCGGCGGCGAGCGACACCGGCGCGGGCAGCGCGGTGGCCGGCTGCCCGTCCCGGACGCCGGCCGGGCCGTCGGAGAGCAGCAGCGGCGGGATCCCCAGCCTCGGCACGCCCTCGACGTAGCCCACCGAGTTCACGTCGTTGGGCGCGGTGACGCCTTGCAGCAGCCGGGCCTTCTCGGCCGTGGTGAGCTGACCGAGCAGGGTCTCGACCCGCTGCTCCAGGGGTGTCGCGGTCTTCGGGCGGGAGGCGGTGGGGGAGGCGGTGGGTGTGGGTGTGGGCGTGGCGGTGGTGGCGGGGCCGGTGGTGGCGGGGGCGGTGGCGGTGGGGGTGACCGGGGCGGTCGGGGCGCCGCCGTCGGCGACGGCGCTGCCGGCGCCGGGGACGGCGGCGGCCGCCAGCAGGCAGCCGCCGAGACCGAGACGGAGGAACCGGGGCCAGGAGGGGATGCGTCGCATGCTGCACCGATCGACGGGGGCGGCGCGGGGCGGCCGCACGGGCGGGCGTGGGAGATGTGACGATCCGTCAAATGTAAATCGGATGAACGCTGGGGCGTCGGTAGCACGCGGGGGTGTGTCGGGTACGGACGGGGAGCGGAGGGGTGCGTCGGGGCGCCCGCGCCGGGGCGGGGGCGTGGGCGGCACACCTCGTGCCGTGGGATCGGCCCGAACTCCCGTGCGGCTTCGGCGATTTCCGTGCCATCCCGGGACGGGCGCAGCAACTCCCCTGCTGATCCGGTGAGTTCACCCAGCAGCAAGGTCAGCCGCCGTAACGGCCGCGGGCCCAGGTCACGGCGGCCGCGCAGGCGCCGCCGAGGACGGCACCGGCCGCCACGTCGCCGGGGAAGTGCACGCCGGTGTGGACGCGGGAGTAGCCCACCGTGGCGGCGAGCAGCCCGAGCGGCAGGGCGGCCTCCGGCAGCACGGCCCCGGCCGCCGTCGCGAAGGCGACGGCGGAGGCGGTGTGCCCGGAGGGGAACGAGGCCGAGGCCGGCATCGGCACGAAACGGGTCGCCAGGACCTTGGCGGCCTCCCGGTCCGGCCGCGGGCGGCGGACGAGCTGCTTGCCCAGCAGGTTGGCCGTCGCCGAGGCGAGGCCGAGCGCGGCCACGCCGCTGAGCGCCGCCCGCCGGGTGCGGCCGGGCCGCAGCGCCAGCAGCGCGGCGAGGGTCAGCGAGATCTTCGAGTGGTCGGCTGCGCGGGAGAGCCGCCGCAGGCGCCCGTCCAGCAGCGGGGTGTCGGTGGTGGCGATGGCGGCGTAGACCACCTGGTCGATCGAGGTGAGCTCGCGCAGCAGCGACGGTGTGCCGCGGCCGGGGTCCTCAGCGTGCATCGGAACCTCCCGCTGCCGGGTCGGAACCCCCCGGTGCCTCATCGGAACCCCCCGGTGCCGCGGCGGCCTCCGGCAACGGCCGGCCCAGCGCGAGGGCGCCGAGGCTCCGCCAGTCGAGCGGCCCGCTGGTCCGCGGGGCGCCCGGCCGGTGCACCGGCACCAGGACCCGCAGGGCCCCCGGCCGGATCGCGCAGATCACCGGGGGCGGCAGGCGCAGCGCCTCGCCGTCGACAGCCACCGCGATGTCCGCGCCGTCGTCGGCCGTCCCGGTGACGACCACCTCGCGGGCCGTCAGCTTCCGCAGCCCCGGGGCGCGGGCGCCGAGCAGGGCGATCTCGGCGGCCTGCGCGGGGCCGTCCACCCGGATGCCGAGGACGCCGAGCACCCCGGCGTCCAGGCGCTCGCGCCGTCCGGCGGTGAGCGGATCCGCCCCGGAGTAGGCGTTGTTGCTGACCAGCAGCGCCTGCTGGCCGTCGAGGCGGGCCTGGTCGGCCCGGGCGAGCAGGCGCCGGTCGGGGTTGGCGAGCAGCAGGTCCGGCAGCGCCTCCAGCGCGGTGCCGAGCTTGGCGTCCCGGTACTCGGGGCTCTGGACGATCTCCGCGTACGCGCCGAAGGAGACGGTGTTGACGAAGGGGCGGCCGGAGACCGTACCGAGGTCGACCCGGAGCTCCTCGCCGTCCGTCAGCGCGTCCAGGCAGCGGGAGGGGTCGTCGCGGTCGAGCCCGAGGTCCATCGCGAAGTGGTTGCGGGTTCCCGCCGAGATCACCAGGAACGGCAGGGCGTGTTCCGCCGCGACCGCGGCCACCAGCGCCTGGGTGCCGTCGCCGCCGGCGACGCCGAGCAGGTCCGCCCCCTCGGCCACCGCCCGACGGGCCAGCGCGCCGACGTCCGTCTGCCGGGTGGTGTCCAGCAGGATCACCTCGGCGCCGAGCCGACGGGCCCGTGCGACCAGGTCGAACCGTTCGACCTTGCCCCCGCCGGACCGCGGGTTCATGATCAGGACGGCCCGGCGCGGCCTGGCCGCCGGGTAGGTGCGCATCCGGTGGCGCGGGCGGGCCTCGCGCAGCCCGGCCCGCGCGAGCGCCAGTGCCACCGCCCACAGTGCCACCGCGCCGAGCGCGGGCAGCCAGATCCCGGCGTTCGCGTACCCGGCGACCACCCCGGCCAGCGCGAGTACCACCACCAGCGCGCCGATCCAGCGGTGCACCCCGCGGTGCGCCAGCGACCACCAGGTCCCCGCGGCCGTCAGCGCCAGCCCGAGCAGGCCCCCGATCACCAGCAGCACCCCGCCCTTGCCGATCAGCAGCAGCAGCACGGTGGCCGCCCCGGCCGCGGCGAGGAGCGCGAGGCGGGCCAGGGTGTGCGCCCACCCCAGTCGACGGGGGTCGTGCTGCTCGGTCATCGTGCTCCACTCCGGTTCGCGGGTGCGGCCACGCCGGCCCCCGCCGACGCCGCGGGGCACGGAACCGGGCGCGCCCCGGCACCCCCACCTTCCGGCGCGGCCGGGCCATCCGCAGGCCGGTCTGCTCCGACCGGGCGACATAACGGCGGCGGAGCGGCGGCTGACCGGTGACGCACGGGCGACGGCCTGCGCGGCTTGACGGCCGTTCATCCCGGTTCCGATACTTACCCGTGGCTCGGGTCGGTCGACAGGACGGCGGAGCGCTGGGTCGTGGGCAACCGGGCAGGGACCGGTTGGCTTCATCTCATCGTTGCGCCGCACGACCGTCCGAGGCACGAATCACGCTGTCTCGAGAACGGAATAACGAGCGATGAAGATCGCCTTTGTCGGCGATGTGCACGGCCGTGTCCTGCACGCGCTGGGCGCGGTGCTGATGGTGCAGGCGCGCCGACGGCTGCGGCTGGACGCCGTCGTCCAGGTCGGGGACCTGGGAGCCTTCCCCTCCGCCGACCGGTTCGACGGGTCGAGCCGGCGGTTCCACGCGGACAACCCGGCGCAGGGGGACTTCTTCCGGCTGCTGGACCCGTCACCGCAGGTCGGGGCCGGCGTGCGCGCCGCGCTGGAGCAGCTGCCGCAGGTCCTCTTCCTGAGCGGCAACCACGAGGACCACGAGTGGCTCGGGTCGCTGCACGACGCGGCGGGCGCCGAGGTGGTGCCGGTGGATCCGCTCGGCGCGTTCCACCACGTGGTGTGCGGTCACGTGACCGAGGTCGCCGGGGCGCGGACGGCGTTCCTCGGGCTGATCGAGGCGCCGGGGAAGATGGACTTCGACGAGGCCGCGTACGCGCGCCTGCTCGCCGCCGAGCCCGGCAGTGTCGACGTGCTCGTCACCCACGACGGCCCGCACGGCATGTCCCGCAGCAGGCGGGGGGACGTCCAGGGTTCGGCGCGGCTGTCCCGGCTGATCGAGCACCTCCAGCCGCGCCTGCACGTCGGCGGCCACTACCACCACGCGAACGGACCGCGCCATTACGGCCGGACGGAGTCGCACGCGCTCGCCCAGCTGGTCGACCCCAAGCTGGACCGGTGGCAGCCGGAGCCGGTCAACCCGGAGCAGCGGATCACGGCCGGCAGCATCGGGGTGCTCGACACCGAGACGTACGCGTTCGAGTACGTCCACGACGACTGGCTCGCCGAGGTCCGTGGCGACGACGTCGACCTCGCCGGGATCGCCGCGCTCACCGGGCCGCGGGACGGGACGAGTGGTTCCGATGCCGGTCAGTGGTCGTAGGTCAAGAGCACTTCGCCCCGCCGGATCAGATCCGGCGGGGCGAGGCCAAGACCCGGAGTGTCAGGGCTACTTGGCGGCGGCGCGGAGCTTGTCGAGCTGCTTCTTGACGGTGGCCTGCTCGGGCTGGCCGGGGTCGGCGAGGGCCGAGTCGCCGATCACGGTCACGACGTCCCCGGTGCGGACGGCGACGTAGCCGAGGGACTCGCACGGGGCGTTGTCGCAGTTGTCGGCGCTGACCTTCTCGTTGAAGGCCAGGGTGGCGTCGCCCACCGCCTGGTAGGTGGCCTTGCTGAAGCTGATCTTGACCGTGGGCTGGCCAGGGCTGGTGGCGTTGAAGGCCGAGCAGGATCCGAGCGCGGACTCGGCGGAAGCCATGGCCTTCGCCGCCTGGCCGGCGGCGAACTGGCTGAGCTGGATGGCGGTGTACTCGCGCCCGTTGGAACCCTGGTAGAAGCCGAGCGCGGAGGCGGGCGGCGGGGTGGCCGCGTCGGCGGTGTCGACGAGGTCGAGCAGCGGCTGGCACGCGGGCTTGTCGGCGGTGCGCTTGTGCTTCGCGCCGGCGGCCGGGCCGGTGGTCGACCGCTTGTCGTCGGCGTCGAGGTCCTTCGGGGTGAGCAGGGCCTTGACGAGCTGGTCCTGGGTGAGGGCCTTCCCGGCGGGGGCGGCGGTGCCCGTGCCGACGGACGTGGGCGCAGCGGTCGCGGCCGTGGGAGCGGTCGTGGTCGTGGTCGTGGACTTGTCGTCGTTGCCGGGCCCGCAGGCGGTGGCGGCCAGGGCGAGCGACGAGAGGACGCCGGCGACGACGATGGTGCGCAGAGAACGCATGGTTGGTATTCCCCCGAGTGACAGGTGGTACGCCGAGAACCGTTCGGCGCTCGGAACCGCAGCGGCTGTTGAGTGATCAACTGCTGCTGACGGCGGATCAACGTACCGTATGACCGCGACATCGAGCATCGTGGGACCAGGCCGTCACGATCTTGCTACAGAGCACTCCGGGATCAGGGGGCAGTCGAGGAGGCCGACGGGGCCGGGAGGGGCGGGCCGGTGAGCAGGGTGCCGGTCTCGGAGTAGGGCCAGCCGTTCGGGACGCAGCCGTGCAGGCCCTTGATCTGCTGCATCATCACCGGCGCCGGGGCGCCCGCCGAGGGGCAGTCGACGTGGCCGTTCCCGAGGACGTGGCCGACCTCGTGGTTGACGGCGAGGGCGTGGTAGAGCTCGGGCCTGCCGGCGTAGAACTCGGACAGCTCGTCCCAGCGCTTCACGTTGAGGACGACCTGGTGGCCCGCGCCGCAGTTCACCGCGCCGCCGGTGTCCAGGCCGTACTGGCCGCAGATCCGGTCGGTGGTCTCCGGGGTGGCCAGGTAGACGGTGAAGTCCACCGGGTCGGCCGACTGGCGCTGGAAGGACCAGGTGCCGCCGGCCGCCCAGCCGCGCTGCACGTTGCCGAGGACGGCGTCGACCTCGGCGGCGAACTGCTCGGGGCTGCGCCGCAGGCCGTCCTCCACCCGCACCTTGTACCGGAACAGGCGCTCACCGGTGCCGAAGCGCGGTGAGCCGCCGGTGGCCGTGGTGAACTCCAGCGGCCTGGCGCGGTCGGTGCGGTCGGGGTGCCACGGCTGCCACCAGAGCAGGCCCGCGGTCAGCGCGGCGACCACCGCCAGGGCGAGCGCGCCGGGCCCGCCCCGCCACCTCCGGGACCTCGCGAGCAGCGTCACGGGCGGCTCCGCCCGGTGCGGTGGCGGGGTGTCGGGAGCGGGCCCGATGTCCGGCGGTGCCGGGGCGGGTTGGCCATGTGGTGCCTCCTGTGACCGGGGCTGACGGACGAACGGCTGTACCAGGAGGAACGCGGCGAACCGGGCGATTGGTTCAGTCCGCGGCGGTGGCCGCCGGCTCCGGGGCTGGTCCAGGCCTTTGCCCGGCCCTCGCCGGAGCCTTTTCCGAAGCGTTGTCCGAAGCCTTGTGCCGTCCTGCGGCGGTGCCCATACTCTCCGTCAGCGCCTGTCAGGGGCAGATCACCCACCGTCGTTCCCCACGAGCGCCGGCGCGCGTCCGCGTACCGCCTGACTGCGCCTCACGGCCCCCAACCCTCAGGGGCCTCTCACTCCTTGGAGGAGATCAGTGAGGATCCAGCGCACCACCCCCCACACCGGCATCGTGAGACGCACCCGTCTGCTCGCCGTGGCCGTCGGCCTGCTCTCCGCCACCGCGGTCGCCGCGCCGAGCGCCGTCGCCGCCCCCGCCCCGTCCTTCGGCGCGGCCCAACTGGCCACCGTCAGCGAGGCCGTGCTGAACACCGACGTCGACGGCATCGCCTGGTACACCGACGCCGCCGCCGGCCGGGTCGTGCTGACCGCCGACAGCACCGTCTCCCCGGCCGCGATCGCCAAGCTGCGGCACGCCGCCGGGGCGAACACCGCGTCCCTACGGATCCAGCGCACCTCCGGCAAGCTCACCCCGCTGCTGGCCGCGGGCGACGCCATCTACGGTGGCGGGTACCGCTGTTCGCTCGGCTTCAACGTGGTGAGCGGCAGCACCTACTACTTCCTCACCGCCGGCCACTGCGGGAACGTCGCCAACACCTGGTACACCAACTCCAGCCAGAGCACGCTGATCGGCGCGACCGTCAACTCCAGCTTCCCGGGCAACGACTACGCCCTCGTCCGCTACGACAACAGCGGGCTGAGCCACAGCGGCGGCTTCTCCTCCGCGCCGGACGCCTACGTCGGGGAGTCGGTCAAGCGCACCGGCTCGACCAGCGGCACCCACGGCGGCACCGTCACCGGGCTCAACGCCACCGTGCGCTACTCCGGCGGCGGCACCGTCCGCGGCATGATCCAGACCAACGTCTGTGCCGAGCCCGGCGATTCGGGCGGTCCGTTGTACGACGGGACCAAGGCGCTGGGCATCACCTCCGGCGGCAGCGGCGACTGCCGCACCGGCGGGACGACCTTCTTCCAGCCGGCCAACGAGGCCCTCGCCGCGTACCACGTGAGCGTCTACTAGTCCGTCGACCGGCCCGGCCGGGCCGGTCGTGTGCGGCGGCGGTCCGGCCGAGCCACCGGCGTGTTCCGGGCCAACCAGCGGGTGACGTCAGGGAGTTCACCTGCGGCCGGTGCGCAGTACCGCCGCCGGACCACCCGGCGGCGCCGGAAGGAGCTTCGAATCCCCATGCCGATCAGCAGCATTCCCGCCGCCCTCAGACGGGCCGGAGGCGCCCTCGCGGCGGTCTCGGCGGCCGCCGGGCTGCTCGTGGCCGCGACCACGCCCGCCGCGGCGATCAACTCGTACAACGCGACCCCCGCGCCGGAACGCACCGAGGTCGGGGCGCTGGTGGTGCAATGGGACGACGACGCGAACCCCGCCACCCCGGACCGGGTGGACTGGATGTGCTCGGGCACGATGGTCGACCGCGACACCTTCCTCACCGCCGCGCACTGCACCAGCGACTGGCCGGCCGGCGCCCGCTTCTACGTCTCGCTCGACCAGGACGTGCAGTCCGGCCTCGACGCGGCCCGGGCCGCGCACCCCGGGGACCCGGCCGCCGTCGCCGCCGCGGTCGCCGTCGAGGGCGCGGCCCACCAGGACCCCGGCTACCCCGGCCCGGCCGCCGACCCGCACGACATCGCCGTCATCCAGCTCCCGGCGGCGGCCGTCGCCGCGCGCTGGACCTTCGCCCCGGCCGTCCTGCCCACCGAGAACCAGCTCGGCGCGCTCGGGCCGCAGGGGCTCAACGCGACGGCGTTCGTCACCGCCGGCTACGGCACCCAGGAGGCGCAGCGCGGCCCCGGCGGGCTCACCCACCCGGGCGGCGGCGTGCGGATGAAGGCGCCGGTCGGCTTCGACGCGCTCAACGCGCCCTGGATCCGGCTGGCGATGACCGCCCGGCAGGGCAACGGCGGCGCCTGCTACGGGGACTCCGGCGGGCCCAACTTCGCCACCGTCGGCGGCCGCTTCCTGCTGGTGGCGACGACCATCACGGGCGACGGGCCCTGCTACGCCACCAATGTGACCTACCGGCTCGACACGCCCGTCGCCCGGGCGTTCCTGGCGCCGTTCGTCACGCTGCCCTGAGCGTCGGGGCCTGTCCGGCAAGGGCGAAAAACTGAACTGTTCAGTCTTGACACTGAACCGATCTGTTTAGTTTCATGGATCCCATGAACGCCACCACCGCCGCGCTGCGGTCCATCGCCCAGATCGTCGAGCCCGTCCACACCTACGAGGGCGAGGGCTTCCCCGTCCGCCGCCCCTTCCCCGGTCCCGACCTGCCCTTCCTGGACCCGTTCCTGATGGTCGACCAGGTCGGGCCGGTCGAGCTCGCCCCCGGTGCGGCCAAGGGTGCGCCGCCGCACCCGCACCGGGGCTTCGAGACCATCGCCTACGTCATGGACGGCGACATCGAGTACGCGGACTCCGAGGGCCACCGGGGCGTCGTCCCGCCGGGGGCGGTCCAGTGGCTCACCGCCGGGCGCGGCATCGTCCACTCGGCCCTGCCCACACCGGAGTTCCTGGCCTCGGGCGGCCGTCAGCACAACCTCCAGATCTGGGTCAACCTCCCGGCCCGGCTCAAGGCGACCCCGCCCCGCACCCAGAACGCCGCGGCGGCGCGGATCCCGGTCGTCGCGGCGGCGGACGGCGGCGAGCTGAAGGTGATCGCGGGCAGCACCCACGGGGTGACCGGGCCGTTCGACACCCACGTCCCGGTGCTGGTGGTGCACGCCCGGCTGGCGGCGGGCGGCCGGGTCGAGTTCACCGTCCCCGGCCACCACAACGCCGCCGCGTACGTCCTGTCCGGGGCGGCCGCGGTCGGGGGCGCCGCGCTGGCGGACGGTCACCTCGCCGTGTTCGCCCAGGACGGCGAGCGGTTCGCGGTCGAGGCGCCGGACGGGCCGGCCGAGGTGCTGGTGCTGGCTGGGGAGCCGATCGGCGAGCGCGTCGCCCGCAGCGGCCCGTTCGTGATGAACACCGTCGAGGAACTGCGCCAGGCCCAGCTGGACTTCAGCCGCGGGCTGATGGGTCGGCTGCCGGCCTGACCGGGGCAGACTGAACGGTTCAGTCCGTATACTCGGCGCTGCCGCCGCCCCTCCCACCCGGGGCGCGCGACTGCCCCCCGCCCGTGACTGCCCCCCGCCCTCGACTGCCCCCGCCCGCGACCGAAGGAGCCCCCGCCATGGCCGACGACCCCCTCGCCCCGGTGGACGAGCGCGGCTTCCCGATCATCCCGGACCCGTCCGACGCCGCCCTGCGCAAGCGGCAGGCCATCATCGAGGCGGCGGCGGCCGAGTTCCTGCGCGAGGGCTACGCGGCGGCCGCGATGGACGCCATCACCAGCCGCTCGGGCGTCTCCAAGGCCACCATCTACAAGCACTTCGGCAGCAAGGAGCGCCTCTTCCTGGCCGTCGTCGGCGGCATCCTGCCGAAGGCCTACGCCGACCTGAGGCCGCTCGACGCCGCGCCCGCCACCGCCGCCGACCTCCGGGCCGCGCTGATCGCCCTCACCGTCGACCTGGCCC
This sequence comes from Kitasatospora sp. NPDC097643, assembly GCF_040302625.1. Classification (NCBI taxonomy): domain Bacteria; kingdom Bacillati; phylum Actinomycetota; class Actinomycetes; order Kitasatosporales; family Streptomycetaceae; genus Kitasatospora; species Kitasatospora sp. NPDC097643. The sequence continues at coordinate 23,718 of NZ_JBEOSA010000028.1, forward strand.
GGATCGCGCTGCGGCCCGACATCATGGCCCTGCGCCGGCTGGTGATCGGCGAGCTCGACCGCTTCCCCCAGCTCGGCCGGCTCTGGTACCAGGTCAGCTACGACCTGAACAACCGGCCGCTGGTCGAGGCCCTCACCGAACTCGACGCCCGCGGGGTGCTCGCCGTCGACGACCCGGCGCTCGCGGCCCAGCAACTCGTCGCCACCACCGTCGGGGTGCCGCAGCTGATCGGCACCTTCGAGCCGCGGGACCGCCCGGACGAGGCCGCGCTCGCCCGGATCGCCGCCTCCGGTGTGGACCTCTTCCTGGCCCGCTACGCCCGGTAGCCCCCGGGGCGGACGGCTCAGCCCATGGACTTCGCGCCGTCCAGCGACTCGCGGATGATGTCGGCGTGGCCCGCGTGCTGGGCGGTCTCGGCGACGAGGTGCATCAGCACCCGGCGGGCCGAGTACTCGGCGCCCGGCTCGAACCACGGGGCCTTCGGCAGCGGCTGGGTCGCGCCCAGGTCCGGCAGGGTGGCGACCAGTTCGTCGGTGCGGGCGGCCACCTCGGCGTACGCGGCCAGCACACCCGCCAGGGTCTCGCCGGGCAGCAGGCGGAACTCGTCGGCCCGGGCGGCGAGGTCGGCCTCGGTCCAGTTCATGAAGTCGGGGAACGCCGACGGGCCCTCGACGATGAACCGCGCCCAGACCCGCTCGACCGAGGTCACGTGCTTGATCAGGCCGCCCAGGCACAGCGCGCTGGCGGTGGTCCGCAGGCCGGCCTGCTCGTCGGTGAGGTCGCGGGTGGTGAACCGCAGGAAGTGCCGCTGCTTGGCCAGGGCCGTCAGCAGGTCGGCGCGCTCCCCGGTCAGGGCGGCGGTGGCGGCAGTGTCGATGGTGGTGGCGGCGTTGGCGGTCTGGGATGCGGTCATGGTGAGGCCTTCCGTCTGGTTACTGTGGTTCCTGCTCCGTCGGACAACCACCACTCTAGGAAGCATTGCGGCCACTTCCTGTCCTGAATTCACGGAGCCGGGAGAGAATCGACGGCATGGCGAACACCAGCAACCGGACGCTGCGACTGCTCTCCCTGCTCCAGACCCACCGGTACTGGCCGGGCGGTGAACTGGCCGAGCGGCTCGGCGTCTCGGCCCGCACCCTGCGCCGGGACGTCGACCGGCTGCGCGAACTCGGCTATCCGGTCGAGGCGCAGCGCGGCGTCGACGGCGGCTACCAGCTCGCGGCGGGCGCCGCGCTGCCGCCGCTGGTCATCGACGACGAGGAGGCGGTCGCGCTGGTGGTGGGTCTCCAAGGGGCCGCGGAGAGTCCGGTGGACGGCGTCGCCGAGGCCTCGGTCCGGGTGCTGGCCAAGGTGGTGCAGGTGATGCCGGCCCGGCTGCGCCGCCGGGTCGACGCGCTGCGCGCGATGACCGTGCCGGTCGATTGGGGCCGCCCGGCCGCCGCGGGCGTCGACCCGGACGGCCTGACGGTGGTGGCGCTGGCCTGCCGGGACGTCGAACGGCTCCGCTTCGACTACACCACCGCCGACGGCCGGGGCACCGAACGGCACGTCGAGCCGCACCGGCTGGTCTGCCTCGACCGCCGCTGGTACCTGGTGGCGTACGACCTCACCCGGCAGGGCTGGCGCACCTTCCGGCTGGACCGGCTGAGCGCGCCGCGGGGCTGCGGCGACCGGTTCGGGCCGCGCGAGCTGCCCGCCGCCGACGCCGCCGAGTTCGTCCGCGCGGGCCTGGCCGGCTTCTCCCGGTCGTACGAGGTGGAGGCGCTGGTGGAGGCCCCGGCGGCGGTCGTCCGGGAGCGGATCGGGCAGTGGAGCACGGTGGAGGAGGCCGGCAAGGGGCGGTGCCTGGTCCGGCTGAGCACCGAATCGCTGGACTGGCCGGCGCTGGCGCTCGGCGTGGCCGGCGCCGAGTTCCGCGTCCTCGGGCCGCCCGAGCTGGTCGAGCTGATGGCGGACTGGGGCGCCAGGTTCAGCCGCGCGGCCGACCGCTGAGCTGTTCAGCTGGCGGCCAGTCACCCCGGCTTCAGGCCCCGCTACTTGGTCGGATCCACCGGGCCGCGCCCGCCGACTTGGGTATTGTCGGACCTCGGTCCGGTTCGAACGCGTGTCCCCGGAGTGGGCCCGTGCCCGCCGCCGGACCGTCTCGACCCGCTCCGGCCCGAACGAGGAGCAGTCGTGACCGCCAGTCCGCCGCGCCGGCCCGACGAGACGGCGGTCGGCAACACCGCCCAGGGGAAGCGATGTTGAGGGGGCGCCAACCCGAACTGGACTCCCTGCGGCAGCTGTTGGCACAGGCCCGGGACCGCCGCGGTGGAGCCGTGGTGATCCGTGGCGAGGCGGGCGCCGGCAAGACCGAGCTGCTGACGGAGCTGGCCGCCGCGGCCGGCCCGGCCGTGGTGCTGCGCTGCGCCGGGGTCGAGTCCGAGGCCGCGCTGCCGTACGCCGGTTTGCAGGTGCTGCTGCGCGGAGCGCTCGGACCGGCCGACCGGCTCCCGGCCCGGCAGCGGCACGCCCTGCGCGGCGCCGTGGACCTGGCCGACGCCCCGGCCGGGGACCGCTTCCTGGTCGGCGCGGCCGTGATCGGCCTGCTCGGTGAACTCGCCGAGGAGCAGCCGGTGGTGGTCCTGGTCGACGACGCCCAGTGGCTCGACCAGGAGACCGCCGACACCCTGCTGTTCGCCGCCCGCCGGCTCGGCGTCGGCCGGGTCGCCATGGTGTTCGCCGCCCGCGACGGCGCGGCCGGCCCCGCCGCCGTCTTCGGCGGCGGCTGCCTGCCCGAACTGCGCCTCGGCCCGCTCGACCCCGAGGCCGGCGCCGCGCTGCTCGCCGACCACGCGCCCGGCCTGCACACCGCCGTGGCCGGCCGGCTGCTGGCCCTCGCCCAGGGCAACCCGCTCGCCCTGGTCGAACTCGTCGGCGCCCTCACCGCCGCCCAGCGGGACGGCAGCGAGCCGGTCGACGACCGGGAGATCGCCGTCATGCCGGCCTCCTGGCGGGTCCAGCGGATCTTCGACGAGCGGGTCCGCGCCCTGCCCGCCCCGACCCGCGCGCTGCTCACCGTCGCGGCCGCCGACGACACCGGGGACGTCGCCCTCGTCCTCGCCGCCGCCCGGCGGCTCGGCGCCGCCGCCGCCGACCTGGAACCCGCCGAGACGGCCGCCCTGATCCGGCTCACCGGCCACCACCTGCTCTTCCGCCACCCGCTGGCGCGCGCCGCCGCCTACCAGGGGGCCGCGCTGACCGACCGGACGGCCGCCCACCGCGCCCTCGCCGACGCCCTCCCGGCCGGCGGTGACGTCGGCCGCCGGGCCTGGCACCTCGCCGCCGCCACCCTCGGCCACGACGAGCAGGTCGCCGCCGAACTGGAGCGCAGTGCCGAACTGTTCCGCTCCCGGGGCGGCCGGTCGGCGGTCGCCGCCGCCTACCGGCGCGCCGCCCAGCTGACCGCCGACCCCGACACCCGGGCCCGCCGGATGGCCGCCGCGGCCGCCGCCGCCAGCGACGCCGGACAGCTCGAACACGCCGCCGCGCTCGCCAACTCGGCCGGGCCGGGCGGCCGTCCGGAGAACCTCGCCCGACTGGCGACGATCCGGGCCGGCCTCGAACACGGCCGCGGCCGGCCCGAGGCGGCGCGCCTGCTACTGGTCGAGGCGGCGCACGAGGTGACCGGGCGCTGCCCCGGCGTCGGCGCCCGGCTGTTCTTCGAGGCCGCCACCATGGCCTGGGACACCCCCGACCCGGCCGGCGCGGCCGTGGACACCCTCGCCCGGGTCGCCGACCTGGACTTCGGCGCCAGCCCGCTCCAGCACGGCGCCACCGGACTGCTCGGCATCGCCACCGGCGACCTGACCCGGGGCGCCACCGCCCTGCGCGAGTTCGCCGGGCACGTGGCCGACACCCGCGAGCAGCGCAGCCTCGCCGACCACGTCAACCTCCAGGGCTGGGACCTGCTGCTCGGCGAGTACCAGGGCGTCTACGCCCAGGCCGTCGAGCTGGAGCAGGAGTGCCGCGAACAGGGCGCCGTCGGCGTGCTCCCACGGGTGCTGCTCCGGCTCGCCCGCTGCCGGCTCTTCCTCGGCCGCCACCACGACGCCCACGCCACCGCCGTGGAGGGCCTGGAGATCGCCCGCGACACCGGGCAGCGGCAGTTCGTCGCGATGCTCCGCGGCCTGCTGGCGATGCTCGCCGCCCTCGACGGCGACCGGGAGGGCTGCCACCGCCCCGGTGACCCGGACCCCGCCCTCGACGTCCCGCCGAGCCCGACCTGGTACGCCTGGGCGCACGGGCTGCTCGACCTCGCCGAGGGCCGGTACGAGCCCGCGCTGCACCGCTTCGCCGAGGTGGCCGGCGGCCCGCACCGGCACATCGTGGTCGCCCGGCACAGCCTGCCCGACCAGATCGAGGCCGCCGCCCGGCTCGGCCGCACCGCCGAGGCCGCCCCGGTGTACGAGCACTTCGCGCACTGGTCGCAGGCCGTCCGGCCGCCCTGGGCCCGGGCCGTCGAACTGCGCTGCCGCGCCCTGCTCGCCCCCGGCGACGACGCCCAGGCGCTCTACGACGCCGCGCTCGCCGCCCACCACGGCGACGGACGGCCGTTCGAGCAGGCCCGTACCCGGCTGCTGTACGGCGAGTGGCTGCGCCGCCGCAGGCAGCGCGCGGCGGCGCGCGAGCAGCTGACCACGGCGCTGCTGGCCTTCGAACGGATGCGGGCCCGGGCCTGGGCGGAACGGGCCCGCGGCGAACTGCGGGCGGTCGGCGCCGGCCCGGCCCCCGCACCGGCCGGCGAGGGCCTCGCGGGCCGCCTCACCGCCCAGGAGCTCCAGGCCGTCCGGCTCGCCGCGACCGGCATGAGCAACCGCGACATCGGCGCCCGGCTCTTCATCAGCCCGCGCACCGTCGGCTACCACCTGTCGAACGCCTACCCGAAGCTCGGCGTCACCTCGCGTGCCGCGCTCGGCGGCCTGGACCTGGGGGACGGGTAGCACGGGGGCCGGGTAGTACGGGGGCCGGGGGGTGCGAACCAGGTAGCCGGACGACCGGGACCCCGGTCATCTGACGGATCCGCAGCACCCCTGCCCACTCCTACGGTTGGCCCATCGCGCGACTCGCGCGACTCGCGCGACTCGCGCGACTCGCACGACTCGCACGACGAATCACCGAAGGGGAACACCCGTGAAGATCCTCGTCCTGGGCGGCACCGGCTACATCGGCTCCGTCGTCGTCCACCAGCTCACCCTCGACGGCCACGACGTCACCCTGCTGGTCAAGAGCGCCGACCGGCTCGGGCCGGAGGTGCCGGTGCGGGTCGGTGACCTGACCGACCCGGACTCGCTGCGCGCCGCCGTCACCGACGACATCGACGCCGTCCTCGACATCGCGCCCCCGACCGGGGACGAGGCCGTCGACGCCGCCGCCGTGGACGCCCTGCTGGAGCCGCTGCGCGGCACCGGGCGGGCCTTCGTCTACACCAGCGGCGTCTGGGTGCTCGGTCGCACCGGCGACGCGCCCGTCGACGAGGACACCGCCACCGACCCGATCGCCATCGTCGGCTACCGCCCGCGGATCGAGCAGCGGGTGCTCGCCGCGGCCGCCGACGGGGTCCGCGCGATCGTGCTGCGCCCGGGCATCGTCTACGGCCAGGGCGGCGGCATACCGTCCCTGATGCTCGGCTGGGCCAAGTCTGACGGCGTCGGCCGCTACGTCGGCGCGGCCGGCACCCGCTGGCCGATGGTGCACGTGGCCGACCTGGCCGAGCTGTACGCGCTGGCGCTGGCCAAGGGCCCGGCCGGCGGCGTGCTGCACGGCGTGGCGCACGAGGACGTGCCGGTGGCCGCGCTCGCGGCGGTGGCGGACGTCGTGGCGGGCGGTCCGGGCCGGGCCGAGCCGTGGGCGGTCGAGCTGGCCGCCGAGACCCTGGGCGCCCCGTTCGCCGAGGCGCTGGCCCTGCACCAGGTGGTCTCGGCCCGCCGCACCGTCGCCGAGCTCGGCTGGCGGCCGAGCCGCCCGCACGCCCTCACCGACCTGGCCGGGGGAGCGGGTGCCTGAGGACCCGACCCCGGCCGACCGGCTCCCGGTCTGCCGCGCCTGCGGCACGCAGTACGCGGCCGCCCGGCCCGACTGCCCGATCTGCCTGGACGAGCGCCAGTACGTCGGGCGGGACGGCCAGCAGTGGACCAGCCTCGCCGAGCTGCGCGCCGAGGGCCGCACCGGGCGGTTCGAGGAGCAGGGCCCGGACGTGCTGGGCGTCGGCTGCGAGCCCGCCGTCGCCATCGGGCAGCGGGCGCTGCTGCTGCGCACCTCCGCCGGGAACGTGCTCTGGGACTGCGTCCCCTACCTGGACGAGGCGATGGTCCGGGCGGTCGAGGAGCTCGGCGGCATCGCGATGATCGCGGTCAGTCACCCGCACTTCTACGCCGCCATGGTGGACTGGGCGCACGCCTTCGACGCCCCGGTCCACCTGCACGAGGCCGACCGGTCGTGGGTCGGTCGGCCGGACCGCTCGCTGCGGTTCTGGTCCGGCCGGACCCACCGGCTGACCGACGAGCTGACGCTGATCAACCCCGGCGTCCACTTCCCCGGCAGCGCCGTGCTGCACTGGTCGGCCGGCCAGGGCGCGCTGTTCACCGGCGACGTCGTCAACGTCGGTCCGGACGGCCGCTGGGTGAGCATGATGCACAGCTTCGCCAACCACGTCCCGGAACGCCCGCAGGCCGTCCGCGCCGCCGCCGAGCTGCTCGGCCGGTACCGCTTCGAGCGGATCTACGGCGGCTGGTGGCACCGGATCGTCGCCGCGGACGGCAACGAGGTGCTGGCCCGCTCGGTCGAGCGCTACCTCCGCCAGACCGCCGAGGTGGCGACGGGCCGGGTCGACTGAGTGCCTCCGGCCCGTCGCGAACGGGTGGGCCGGCTGGCCCATCCGTCGCGAACGGCCTTGTCAGAAGGCGGAGTTGGCGAACCAGTGGGTGAGCAGTCCGTCGTCCCCGCGGACGTCGAGCCCGGCGGCGGTGCGGTCGAGCCGCCCGTAGAGGAGCAGCAGCAGCTCGGCGGCGCCGCCCCGGATCTCGGCGTCGGCGGATTCGCCCCCGTCCACCAGCCCGAAGCCGTCCGGCCGCAGCCGGACCAGCCAGTCGCCGCCCCCGTCGGTGGCGGTGAAGCGGATGGTCCGGTCCGTGCCGCGCAGTTCGGCGGTCTTCGGGGCGAAGACCGCCGCGTGCGGCAGGTTGACCAGGAACTCGGTCACGCCGTCGGCGGCCAGCACCGGGTCGAGCTCCGGGGTGCGCCCGAGCGCCAGCTCCGCGTCGACCCGGTGCACCAGGGTCTCGAACAGCATTCGCCGCACCCAGAACCGGGCGTGCTGGTCCACGCCCCAGGCCCACATCGGCGCGTCGAGGTCGGTCTCCGCGAAGGCCGTGCCGGCCTCGGCCGCCGCCTGGGCGAGCCAGCCGGGGTAGTCGGCCGTCTGCTCGGGCAGCCGGAGGTCGACCTCGCGGCTGCGGGGCGGCTGCTGGATCCGCTGCCGGAGCAGCACGGTGAACCAGCGCTGCACGCTGCCGGCGTGGCGGGTGAGGTCGGTCAGCGTCCAGCCCGGGCAGCTGGGCACCGGGGTGGACAGGTCGGCGTCGCGCAGGACGGCGACGAAGCGCTCGGTCTCCGCGGCGACGGCGGCGCCGTGGTCGATGGTGGTCATGCGGGTGCTCACTCCTGCGATCGGTGGGGTCGGTACCGGGGGCCGGCGGTCAGGTCAGCGGCTTGTCGACGACGGCCTTGGCGTGGCTGAACGTCTCGATGGAGTACTCGCCGTGGTACCGGCCCATGCCGCTCTCGCCCACACCGCCGAACGGCAGCTCGGGCATGGCCAGGTGGGAGACCGGCAGGCCGAAGGTGAGCGCGCCGGAGGAGGTCTCCTCGACCAGTCGCCGCTTGGTGTCCGCCGACTCGGTGAAGGCGTAGAGGGCGAGCGGCTTGTCGCGCTCGTTGATGAAGGCGATCGCCGCGTCCAGGTCGGGCACGGCGAGGACCGGCAGGATCGGTCCGAAGATCTCCGCGCGCATCACGGGCGCCTCGGGGGAGACGTCGGCGAGGACGGTCGGGGCGAGGTAGCGGCCGGCCCGGTCGTGGGCGCCGCCGGTGACGGTCCGTCCGTCGCCGAGCAGCGCGGTGAGCCGGTCGAAGTGGCGCTCGTTGACGATCCGTCCGTACTCGGGGCTGGCCGACGGGTCCTCGCCGTACAACTCACGGACGGCGTCGGCGAGGTGGGCCTCCAGCTGCTTCGCGGTGTCGCCGACGGCGAGGACGTAGTCCGGGGCGACGCAGGTCTGGCCGGCGTTGAGGAACTTGCCCCGGGCGATCCGCTGGGCGGTGACGGCCAGGTCGACGCCGGGCTCGACCACGACGGGGCTCTTGCCACCGAGTTCGAGGGTGACCGGGGTCAGGTACCGGGCGGCGGCGGCCATGACGATCCGGCCGACCGCACCGTTGCCGGTGTAGAAGATGTGGTCGAAGCGCTCCTCCAGCAGCGCGGTGGTCTCCGGGACGGCTCCCTGGACCACCGCGACGGCCTCCGGGTCGAGGTACTCGGGGATCAGCCGGGCGAGGGCGTCGGAGGTGGCCGGGGCGAGCTCGCTGGGCTTGAGCACGGCCGCGTTCCCGGCGGCCAGCGCGCCGACCAGCGGGGCGAGCGCGAGCTGGAGCGGGTAGTTCCACGGCGCGATGATCAGCACCACGCCGAGCGGGTCGCGCACCACCCGGGCCTCGGCCGGCCGGAAGACCTCGGGCACGCCGGCAGGCTTCGGCCGGAGCCACTGCTCCAGGTGGGCCACGGTGTGGTCGAGCTCGTTGAGCGTGAAGCCGATCTCGGTGCGGTAGGCCTCGGTGGTGCTCTTGCCCAGGTCGGCGTGGAGGGCCTGCAACAGCGCCTCGGTCTGCTCGGTGAGCAGGGCGCGCAGGGCCGCCAGCTGGGCCTGGCGCCAGGCGAGCGGCTTGGTCCGGCCGGTGTCGAAGGCGGCGCGCACGCGGGCGACCACGGCGGGGGTGGGGGTCATGAGGGTCTCGCGGTCCTTCCGGGTGACTTGAGGGCATGGATGGTTTATCGCCTCAAGTATTTCGACGGTAGGCCGCAAAGGTTGAGTATGTCAAGCAATGCCGGGGGTGCCGCGGGTTGCCGGTGGCCGCCGGCGGCCCCCCTCAGGCTCGCCTCAGCTGGCGTCCGCGTCCTCGGGGTACCAGCGGAGCTCGACCGTGTTGCCGTCCGGGTCCTGCACGTAGACCGAGGTCGCGTCGCCCCGGGCGCCGTAGCGGTCGACCGGCCCCTCCAGGACGGTGAAGACGCCGGAGGCGATGACCTCGTCCCAGTCCAGCGGCTCCACGGTGAGGCATATGTGGTCGACGTTGGACTCGCCGCGCGGGCGGCTGGTCAGGTCGATGATGGTCTCCGGGGTGATCCGGACCGAGGGGAACGGGACCTTCCCGGCCCGCCACTCCTCGACGCGGACCGGCTCCAGGCCGAGGAGGTCGAGGTAGAAGGCCAGCGAGCGCTCGACGTCGGACACGTTGAGGACCAGGTGGTCGAAGGCCTTCACGCGCAGGGGGGTGGACACGGTGGCGACTCCGTACGGGTATGACGGGATCGGCCCGGGCGTTGCCGCCCGGCCGGTTGACGTGTTCCATGATCCGCCGGACGGGTGACGCCATCAAGATCGGGATTCGGCCCTTCCGGGCCGCTGCCGACGTTGCCGCCGGCGAATCGGGGGACGGCCGCACGGGTCCGGGGCGGGCCCGCGCGGCCGCGGGTTCACTGGTGGACGAGCTGCTGGAAGCAGGCCACGTCGTACTGGGACGGCGCGTTCGCCTTCTCGTACGCCTGGCCGCCCTTGCCGCCGTCGGGCTGGCTGCCGAAGCCGGGCTCGTCGAACGGGGAGCCCGGGGAGGAACTGGTGTGTCCCGGTGTCTGGCCGCCGGCTGTCAGGACGTCCTGGCAGCTCTGGTTCGGCGGTCCCGGCGGGCCTGGTACCGGGTCCGCGAACGCGACGGCGGAGCCGCCCAGGCAGAGCAGGCCGGTGAGCAATCCGGTGGCTGCGGCGCGGAGCATCGCGCCTCGCCTCCTCGGTCGGGGACGTGCCCGGAGCCGGTCGGCCCCGCGCCCCCGTCGGGAGGTACGGACCGGGGTGGCCCGGCGTTCAGCCCCGGGCCGCCCCGGACTCCCACGGTGCGGGGATCACCCGCAGTTCGTTCCGGATCGCGTTGCCCGTCGTGCTGTCGCTCGTTCCCTCGGTGGTGGTGTTCGGCCTGGGCTTCACCGCGGTCGACCGGGTCCTCGGGGCGCTCGCCATGGTGGGCGGCGCCGGGTGGCTGGCGGTCGCCGCGACGGTGACCGCCGGGCTCTCCGGGGTCTTCCGGACCCGGCTCTACCGCGAGCTGCCGGCGGTTGACTGACGGCCGTTCAACTCCCCGGCCGTGCGGGCCGGCCTCCGGCGGGGGCGGGTTCGGTGGCTCCGGCCTTCCTGTCAGTGGCGTCCGTTATGGTGCGCACTGGTGGGCCCGGCCGGGGTGGGTCGGGTGGAGGGGAGGGGTGTCATGGGTGGTGGCGGCGGTGAGGTCGCGGGGGTCGACGGGCCCGGTGACGGGATCGGCTGGCTCGCCGGGATCTCGTACGAGGTCGGCGGCGTGGTGTTCGCGCGCGGGATACCCCCGGTGGAGCTCGCCCGGCGGATGGGGGCCGACCCTTCGGCGGGCACCCCGCCGATCAGCGGCCGGGCGGTCGCCGGGCTGGACATCGAGGTGTACCGGCCGGGTGGCGAGGGCGACGGCGTGGTCCGGGTCGGCGAGTGCGGCGGCTGGTCCTTCGCGATCGAGTACGGCGACTCCACCGGTGACGAGCGGCTGACCGAGATCTCCCGTGCGGGCGTCGAGGTCGTCCACTTCCGTCCGAACCCGGACGACCCGCCGGCGATGCTGGACTACGCGCACGACGGCGACGTGCTGTGCGGGTTCGGGCTGGTCGAGGAGCGCTGGCGCTGGGGCCGGGAGCCCGATCTGCTGCTGCCCGAGCTGATCGCCGCCCGTGTCCTGGAGGCCGACGGCGAGACCCGCTGCGGGCCGCCGGGCGAGCCGACCGCGGTCGGGCGCCGGCGCACCCTCGGCGCGGTCGGGCGGCGGTTCGGGCTCACCCTGCCCAGGGCCGCCCTGGACGGGCTGCCGTTGCCCGCCTACGCGGTGCGGGGCACGCCGGGGCTGGGCCCCGCCTGATGCCCCGCCCCGTCGGGGTGGCGCGGGTCCGGGCAGGTCAGAGCGGGTCGCCGAGCGGGCCGTGGGCGTCGACCAGGGCCTCGGCCCAGTGCGCCGCGAAGTCGGGCTGCGAGCCGTCCGCGTCGGTGAAGCCGTACTCCTCGTACAGGCCCCAGGTGGCCAGGGCCCGGCCGCTCCTGGCCATCACCTCCGGGTCGGCGGCCAGGGCGACGACGGCCCGGCCGAGGTAGGCGGGGCTCTCCGAGTGCGCGAAGTCGGCGTCCTTCGCGGCGGCCTCGCGCCAGTTCTCCTCGGTGACGCCGAAATGCTCCAGCACCGCCTCCGAGCGGAGGAAGCCCGGGGTGAGGGCGACGGCGGCGACCTCGTGCGGCCGGAGCTCCTCGGCCTGGGCGAAGGCCAGCCGGATCACGGTGGACTTGGCGAGGTCGTAGAAGAACGAGCCCCGGTAGCGCGCGGTGTTGCCGTCGGTGACCTCCACCACCAGGCCGCTGCGCCGGGCGACCATCAGCGGCAGCGCGTACCGGCTGGTGATCACGTGCGTCTCGACGGCCTGGCGGAGCAGCCGCAGGCCGGTGTCGAGGTCCTGCTCCCAGAGCGGGTGCTCCCAGTCGGTCAGCGAGTCGCCGCCCCACACGCAGTTGACCAGCACGTCCAGCCGGCCGTCCTGGTCGGCGGCGATCCGCTCCACCAGGGCCCGGACCTCCTCGGGCCGGCTGTGGTCGGTGCGGACCGGGATCGCGGTGCCGCCGGCGGCGGTGATCCGCTCGGCGGTCTCCTCGATGGTCTCCGGCCGGTCCAGCCCGGTGGCGCCGCCGTCCGCGGTGCTGCTGCGGCCGGTGACGTACACGGTGGCGCCGGCGGCGCCGAGTTCGACGGCGATGCCACGGCCGCCGCCGCGGGTGCCGCCCGCGACCAGGGCGACCTTGCCGGTGAGCGGCTTGTGGTCGGTGGCGTTCATGCGTCCTCCAGGGGCGTAGGGCGGGCGAGGTGTCCGGCCAGCAGGTCGGTGAGTTCGGTGCGCAGCCGGTCCGCCAGGGTGCCCTCACGGTCGAGGGCCCAGGTCAGACCGGTCCCGGCGAGGACGGCCTGGAGCGAACGCGCCAGCCGCGCCGGGTCGGTGCCGGGGCGGAGCTCGCCCTGTTCCCGGGCGGCGTCCAGCAGCCGGGTGAACGCCCGGTGCTGGGCCCGGTGCACGGACAGGGCGTGCTCGTGCAGCTCCGGGTCGGTGAGGTCCAGGCCGAGGAAGGCCAGGTGGTTGGCGAAGCGCGCCGGGGTGGCCATCGGCGCGGCCGCCTCGTCGGCGAGGGCGAGCAGCGCGGCCAGCGGTGAGGAGTGCGCGGTGCGCAGCCGCTCGTACCGGTCGTCCGCCTCCTGCGCGGACGACCGGGCCAGCGCCAGCAGCAGCCCGCGTTTGGAGCCGAACCGCTGCACCAGCGTCGCGGGCACCACCCCCGCCTCCCGCGCGACCGCCGCGAGTGTCAACCCGCCGGGCCCGAGCCGCCCCATCACCTCGGCGGTGTGCCGCAGCAGCACGGCGTCCTCGACGCCTCGGGGGCGTCCTGCCATGGCGTCCTCCTATTCATAAATGACTGTTCATTTATTAAATCGCGAGGGGGTGCGGAGGGCAAGCCTCCGACGGGAGGCCTCACCGTTCCTCACCCGGGTGGCGGGTGGCAGGGGAGGTGGCGCGCGCCCCCTGGTGGGGGGTTTCGGCGGGCGTGGGCGCCGGGCCGCGCCTAGGGTCGGCGGTGCGTTGACCGTGACGGGCGCCGGGGCGTGCGCCGTCCTGTTGTGCGCCGGGACGACCGGCATTCCGAGAGGTGGACCGCACCATGCACACCGTCGTCCGCGGCGCCGGCGTACTCGGCCTGGCCGCGCTGCTGCTGGCCTCCGGCACCGGCTGCCAGGGGGAGAGCGGGCCCGCCGCCGAGCCCGCGCCGACCTCGGCGGCCGCGGCGACGTCGACGGCCGCGGCCTCCGGGGCCGCCGGGCTCGCCGCCCAGCACCTGGACTGGCACGCCTGTGCGGCCCCCACCACCGCGCAGGGCGGCGGTACGGCGCCCGCCGGGAACTGGCAGTGCGCCACCCTCAAGGCCCCGCTCGACCACACCGAGCCGGACGGCCGGACCATCGACCTCGCGCTGATCCGCAGCCCGGCCACCGACCAGGCGCACCGGATCGGCTCGCTGCTGTTCAACTTCGGCGGCCCGGGCGCCTCCGGCGTCGCCACCCTGCCCGCGCTCGGCGCGACCTACGCCTCCCTCAACACCCGCTACGACCTGGTGGGTTTCGACCCGCGCGGGGTCGGCGCCAGCGCCGCGGTGACCTGCCTGGACGACCGGGCGATGGACGCCAGCGCGAACGTCGACGGCACGCCGGAGAACCCGGCCCAGGTGAAGGCGCTGGACGAGAGCACCGCGCAGTTCACCGCGGCTTGCGAGCACAACTCCGGCCCGGTGCTGCCGTTCGTCGACACCGAGAGCGCCGCCCGGGACATGGACCTGATGCGGCAGGTGCTCGGCGACCAGAAGCTGTCCTACTTCGGCATCAGCTACGGCACCGAGCTCGGCGGCGTCTACGCGCACCTGTTCCCGCAGCAGGTCGGCCGGCTCGTGCTGGACTCCGTGGTCGACCCGACCAAGGACCCGCAGCAGTCGGCGCTCGGCCAGGCGCAGGGCTTCCAGCTCGCCCTCGACGACTTCATGAAGGCCTGTGCCACCCAGGCCGCCGCCGCCTGCCCCACCGGCAGCGGCGGCGCCGAGGGCACCGCGCGGATCACCGCCCTGCTGCAACAGCTGGAGCAGTCCCCGCTGCCCACCGACAGCGGCCGCCCGCTCACCGAGACGCAGGCCGTCACCGGCATCGCCGGTGCGCTGTACAGCCAGGAGACCTGGCCGGCGCTGGCCGCCGGGCTGACCGAGGCGATGCAGCAGGGCACCGGGAACACGCTGCTCCAGCTCGCCGACGCGCTCAACGGGCGCGACGCGCAGGGCCACTACAGCAACCTGAACGCCGCCAACCGGGCGATCAGCTGCGTGGACGACCGGCCGCGCTACTCGGACCAGGACGTCCAGCAGCAGCTGCCGCAGTTCCGGACCGCCTCGCCGGTGTTCGGCGCCTTCACCGCGTGGGGCCTGACCTCCTGCACCGGCTGGCCGGTGGCGGGTAAGGCCGACCACCCCGACGTCTCGGCGCCCGGCGCCGCCCCGATCCTGGTGGTCGGCACCACCGGCGACCCGGCCACCCCGGTGGAGGGCGCCCAGGTGATGGCCCGGCAGCTCGGCCCCGGCGTCGGCGTCAACGTCACCCTCCAGGGCGAGGGCCACGGCGGCTACAACACCGGCAACCCCTGCCTCAAGCAGACGGTGGACGCCTACCTGCTGGACGGCACCGTGCCGGCGGACGGGACCACCTGTAGCTGACCCGCGGCGTATGGCTGACCGTGGCTTGTGGCCGACCGTGGCCGCCGGGGAAAGTGGCCCATAGAAAAGATTGATCATTGGCCCTGTGGAGCGGTCCACTCGGCCGCTAGTCTCTCCACCATGACCACCAAAGTCGACTTCTACTTCGATCCCGTCTGCCCCTTCGCCTGGATCACCTCCCGCTGGATCCTGGAGGTCGAGCGCCAGCGCGAACTCGACCTCACCTTCCGGGTGATGAGCCTGTCCGTCCTCAACGAGGGCCGCACCGACCTGCCCGAGCGCTACCAGCGCCTGATGACCACCGGCTGGGGCCCCGTCCGGGTCTGCATCGCGGCCGCCGAGAAGTTCGGCCAGCACGTGCTGCGCGACCTGTACACCGAGCTCGGCACCCGCTTCCACGACCAGGACCGGCCCGCCGACGACGAGGTCATCCGGGAGGCGCTGGTCGCCGCCGGGCTGCCGGAGGAGCTCGCCGACGCCGCCGACAGCACGGCGTACGACATCGCGCTGCGCAAGAGCCACCACGAGGGCATGGACCCGGTGGGCGAGGAGGTCGGCACCCCGACCATCCACGTCGACGGCGTCGCCTTCTTCGGCCCGGTGCTCTCCGCGATCCCGCGCGGCGAGGACGCCGTCCGGGTCTTCGAGGGCGTCCGGCTGCTGGCCGGCTACCCGAAGTTCTTCGAGCTCAAGCGCACCCGGACCGGCTCGCTCGACTTCTCCTGAGCGCGAGACCGTACGGGCACGAGGTCCGTACGGGCACGAGGTCGTTCGTCCACGAGACCGTACGGGCACGGGGCCGTACGGGCGGGGGCGGGCGGCCACGGGGGCGGGCGCTCGGCGGGGTGTGGCCGAAGCTCTTCCCGGTGCCCGTCGCGAACGGGCGCCCGGCGTCCGACCATGGAGACGGGGGGCGCGGCGGTGGCGGAGAGGCGGTGAGCGCGGATGATCGGACGAACCGGGCCGCGCGCCGCCCGGCACCCGGCCACCCCGCCGCGTGGGGACCCGGCCAAGGGCCCGCCGAAGCCCTGGCCCAAAGCGTCGCCCCGCCCGTCGCCGAAGCCGTCGCCCAAGCCCCCGCCGAAGCCGCAGCCCGGGCCGGGCGCCGCCGGTCCGCGCCGCTGGCTGCTGCCGTTCCTGGTGGTGCTCACCCTCGTCCTGCTGGTGCTGGTGTGGCGGCCCGCCCCGGTGGGCAGCCGGTACGGGTACACCGACTTCGTGAACCGGGTCGGTGCCGGGCAGGTGCAGACCGTGAACATCACCGACACCGGCGGCGTCAGCGGCACCCTGAAGGACGGCACCCGGTTCACCAGCCAGATCCCCACCGCCCTGGACACCTCCCAGCTCAGCCGCCAGCTCACCGACCAGCACGTGAACGTCACCGCCAGCCGCACCGGCGGCAGCTCGATCTGGTCCACCCTGCTGCTGTTCCTGCCGCTGCTGATCTTCGGCGCGCTGTTCCTCTGGTCCGGCCGGATGGCCGCCCGCTCGCTCACCGGCGGGCTGAGCGCGATCGGCCGCTCCCGGGCCAAGATCATCGAGGCCGAGCGGCCTGCCACCGGCTTCGCCGACGTCGCCGGGTACGAGGGCGTCAAGCAGGAGGTCAGCGAGGTCGTCGACTTCCTGCGCAGCCCCGACCGGTACGCCGCCGCCGGCGCCAAGGGGCCACGCGGGGTGATCATGGTCGGCCCGCCGGGCACCGGCAAGACGCTGCTCGCCCGCGCCGTCGCCGGGGAGGCCGAGGTGCCGTTCCTGTCGGTGACCGGCTCCGGCTTCGTCGAGATGTTCGTCGGCGTCGGCGCCTCCCGGGTCCGCGACCTCTTCGACGAGGCCCGCAAACGCGCGCCGTCGATCATCTTCATCGACGAGATCGACGCCGTCGGCGCCCGCCGCGCGGGCGGCTCCCGGATCGGCGGCAACGACGAACGCGAGCAGACCCTCAACCAGCTGCTCGCCGAGATGGACGGCTTCGACCAGAGCACCGGCATCGTCGTGATCGCCGCCACCAACCGCCCGGACGCCCTCGACCCGGCCCTGCTGCGCCCCGGCCGCTTCGACCGTCAGGTCACCGTGCCGCTGCCCAACCAGCACGAACGCGCCGCCATCCTCGCCGTCCACGCCCGCGGCAAGACCCTCGCCCCCGACACCGACCTCGACCGGATCGCCCGCGGCACGCCCGGCTTCTCCGGCGCCGACCTCGCCAACCTGGTCAACGAGGCCGCCATCAACGCCGTCCGGGCCGACCGTGCCACCATCACCGCCGACGACCTCGACGCCGCCCGCGACCGTGTCCTGCTCGGCCGCCGCGAGCCCTCCAACGCCCTGCTGCCCGAGGAGCGCCACTCCGTCGCCGTGCACGAGTCCGGCCACGCCCTGATGGCCGCGCTGTGCGAACACGCCGACCCCGTCGCCAAGGTGACCATCCTCCCGGCCGGGGTCTCCCTCGGCGCCACCGAACAACTCCCCGAGGCCGAACGGCACCTGTACAGCGAGGCCTACCTCAACGACCTGCTCACCGTCCAACTCGGCGGACGGGCCGCCGAGTTGGTCGTCTTCGGCGAGGGCTCCACCGGCGCCGCCAACGACCTCGCCAACGCCACCGCCGTCGCCACCCGGATGGTCCGCGAGTTCGGCCTCTCCCCGGAGCTCGGCCCGGTCGGCTACTCCACCGGCTCCCCCCACTACCTCGGCGACAGCCCCGAGGACCTGCTGCGCCGCCCCTACTCCGAACAGACCCAGCACGCCATCGACGAGGCCGTCGCCCGCCTGCTCCGCCACGCCGAACGCCGGGCCGTCGGCCTGCTGCGCCAACACCGGGACCACCTGGACGAGTTGGCGAACCTGCTGGTGGCCCAGGAGACCGTCGACGGCAAGGTCGTGCTGGAACTGCTGCACCGGAACAGCCGGCGCGAGGACGGTCCGGGCGGCCCGGGCGAGCCGGGGTGAGCCGCGGTGTCATTCACGGTGGCCCTGGCCGGGGACACGATGCTCGGGCGGAGCGTCGCCGACCAACTGCGGCACTCCGCACGGGCCGACGCGCTGCTCGCCGCCGAACTCAGGGACGTGATCGGCACCGCCGACCTCTTCGTGCTCAACCTGGAGTGCTGCATCTCCGAGCGCGGCGAGCCGTGGCCCGCGCCCGGCAAGGAGTTCTTCTTCCGCGCCCCGCCGAGCGCGGCGGAGGTCCTCGCGGAACTCGGCGCGGACTGCGTGACGCTCGCCAACAACCACGCGCTGGACTACGGCCGCGACGCCCTGGCCGACACCCTCACCCTGCTCGCCCGGTCCGGCATCCGCACGGTCGGGGCCGGTGAGAACACCGCGGCCGCCCGCGAGTTCACCGTGCTGGAGGCGGGCGGCAGCCGCCTCGCGGTCATCGGCGTGGCCGACCACCCGCCCGACTACGCCGCGCACGCCCACCGCCCGGGAACCGCGTACGCGGACCTGCGCCACGGCGTCCCGGCCTGGCTCACCGCCCTCGTCGGCCGGGCCGCCGAAGCCGCCGACGCCGTCCTGGTCACCCCGCACTGGGGCCCCAACATGACCACCCGCCCGCCGCACCACGTCCGCGCGGCCGCCCGCGCCCTGCTGCCCGCCGGAGCGACCCTGATCGCCGGCCACTCCGCCCACGTCTTCCACGGCGTCGCCGGACCGGTCGTCTACGACCTGGGCGACTTCATCGACGACTACGCCGTCCACCCCTGGCTCCGCAACGACCTCGGCCTGCTCTACCTGGCCACCTTCGACGGCCCCGACCCCCGCCACCTCGCCGTCACCCGGCTGGAGGCGATCCCGCTGGTGCTCGGCTTCTGCCACACCCGCCCCGCCGAGGGCGAGGACCGCACCTGGATCCGCGACCGCCTCACCCTCGCCTGCGCCGAACTCGGCACCGCCGTGACCGAACGGGACGGTCGGCTGCTCGTCGACGTCCCCTCACCGGCCGGCGGCTCCGCTAACCTGCCCGGATGAACCGCTCCCACCGTGCAGCCGGCGCCGTCATCGGCGCCGCCGTGGGCGACGCGCTCGGCGCCCCCTACGAGTTCGGCCCCGCCGGGGCCTTCAGCGCCCGCTTCCCGGTCGGCGGGGAGATGGTCGCCGGCGGCGGCTGGGCGCGCGGCGAGGCCACCGACGACACCCAGATGGCCGTTCTGGTCGGCGAATCCCTGGTCGAGCGCGGCGGGTTGGACCTGCCCGACATCTTCGACCGGTTCCGCCGCTGGGCCGCCGCCGACCCCAGCGACATCGGCATCCAGACCGAGGTCGTCCTCACCAGCGGCCATCCCTGGGACCTCGCCGCAGCGATCCACTTCAACTCCACCCTGCGCGCCGCCGGCAACGGCGCCCTGATGCGGGCCTCGACCTCGGCCGTCGCCTTCGCCCGCACCGGGCGCGCGGGCACCATGGACGCCGCCCGCCGGATCGCCGCGCTCACCCACGGCGACCGGGCCGCCTGGGAGGGTACGGCGATCTTCCACGAACTCGTCCGGCTGGCCCTGGACGGCGCCGACCCGCTCGCCGCCCTGCCCGGGATCCTGACCCAGGTCGACCCCGAGCACCGCGACCGCTACGCCGTCGTCCTCGCCCCGGACTGGCACCCCGACCGCGCCACCGAGGCCAACGGCGCCGTCTGGCCGTGCCTCGGATCTGCGGTCTGGGCGCTGCGTACGACGGCAGGCTTCGACCAGGCCCTGCGTGCGGCGATCGATCTCGGCGGTGACACCGACACCGTGGCCGCCGTCACCGGTGGCCTGGCCGGGGCCCGGTACGGGCTGGCGGCGATTCCGGCGCGCTGGGCCGAGCCGCTGCACGTGTCGCTGCCGGGGTTCGGCGGGCGGGTCCTCCGGAAGGCCGAACTGCTCGCTCTGGTCGAGCAGTTGGTGGCCTGACGGCGGACGGGCGGGATAATTGCCGGGCGGACGGGGCCGGTGTGCGCCTATCCTGCCCGCCGTGATCGACTGGAAGGGCGTCGAGGACGCCGACTACGCCGTGCCCACCGACCGGCCCATGGAAGAACTCGTCTGCGAACTGTCCCGCGCGCTCGCGGATCCCGACCCGGCGATCCGCGACGGCACGCCCTACGGCGTCCTCGCCACCTGGATCGAGCGCGGGGTGATCGAGGAGCCCCGGCGGCTGGCGCTGGGCGACGAGATGGCCGACCGCTTCACCGACCCGCGGATCGAGGCCCGGACCTTCGCGCCGCTGGTGCTCGCCATGCTGGTCGGGAAGGGCGACTTCCGGCCCGGCTGGGTGGACGCCCTCGAACGCTGGTACCCGGCCGAGCAGGACCTGCGCGGCCACGACGAGAAGCTCGGCTGGCTGCACGCCGTCGCGCACGGCGCGGACCTGCTCGGCAGCTTCGGCCGCCACCCCCAGGTGGCGCCGGCCCGGATGCTGGACCTCGCCGCCGCCCGGCTGACGGCCCCCACCGACCACGTCTGGGAGCAGCTGGAGGACGACCGGCTGGCCCGGGCGGTCGCCCTGGTGCTCACCCGGACCGATCTGAGCGAGTCCGAGGCCACCGACTGGCTGGACCCGATCGCCGCCCGCTTCGGCGCCGACCGGATCGCCACCCCGGTGCCCGCCCAGGTCAGCAACTGCCTGCGCACGCTGCGCCTGCTGTACGTGCTCGCCGACCGGGGCGTCCGGCCGACGAGCGAGCAGCCGCCCGTACCGCTGCACCACGGGGAGGCGGTCAAGACCGCGGTCGCCGCCGTCCTGGACCGGATCGTCCGGCGCTGAGCCGGGGTCGGAGAGTCGGGGTCTGAGAGTCGGGGTCGGTCTCGGACGTCACGAGCCCGGCCGGGTCAGAAGACGAAGGTCGGCGGATGGATCATCACCGCGATGAGCAGGACCATCGGCAGCAGTAGGTGGGAGAGCAGCGCGCTGACCGTCGCGCAGCGCCAGCGGCGCTGGACGGTCGACCGCTGCCCGGCGATGGCGGCCCCCAGCAGGGCCGCGAAGAGCACCAGACCGATCAGGGCCAGGGCGGCGGTCACCTCGGGCCGGTGGTCACCCGAGTGACTCTGCGCGGCGGAGTGGTAGTCGAAGGAGAGCAGGAGGCCGTCGATCGTCGCCGCCAGCACGCCGCACACCCACGCGACGACGGTGTCCGGCCGCTCCCTGCCCCGGCCCTTGATCCCCGTCCACCCCATCGCGTTCGCCCCCCGTGCGTGATCTCCGACTACGCGTCGGTACGGTACCGGAGGGACGCGAACCAGTGTCCAGCGGGAAGAACGGGGAGGCGCACGTGGTACCTGAGGTGACGTCAAGGCCGGTGGCCCTGGTGGTCGGTGGCCGCGAGGAGGTGTACGACGACGGCTGGGGGAGCGTCGGCGCGGTGATCCGGCTGGACGGCGAGCAGTTCGGCGAGGAGGCGCTGTACGGGCTGGCGGAGTTCTCGCACCTGGAGGTCCTCTACCACTTCGACCGCGTCCCGGCCGACAAGATCGAGACCGGCGCCCGCCACCCGCGTGGCAACACCGACTGGCCGCTGGTCGGCATCTTCGCCCAGCGCGGCAAGAACCGGCCCAACCGGCTCGGCGTCTCGCGCTGCGAGCTGGTCCGGGTGGACGGCCTGGACCTGCACGTCACCGGGCTGGACGCGGTGGCCGGCACGCCGGTGCTCGACATCAAGCCCTACCTGGCCGAGTTCGGCCCGCGCGGCGAGGTCCGCCAGCCGCAGTGGTCGGCCGAGCTCATGCGCGGCTACTACGAGCTCGGCGACTGAGGGGGCTGACCGGTGACACCGAACCGGCTCGCGGTGGTGTCGGGCGGCGGGACGGGCATCGGCCGGGCGATCGCCGCCCGGCTGGCCGCCGAGGGGCACCGGGTGGTGATCCTCGGGCGGCGCACGGCCGTCCTGGAGGAGGCCCGGGAGGAGATCGAGTGGGCGGTGGGCGAGGGCCGGATCGTCCCGCTCGGTGTGGATCTGACCGACCCGGAGGCGGTCACCGCCGCGGCCGCCCGGATCGCCGAACTCGGCCCGGTGGACGTGCTGGTGAACAATGCGGGCGCGATCGTCACACCGCCCGCGGACGACGGCCTGGCCGCCCTCGCCGAGGCCTGGCGGCGCGACCTGGACGGCAACCTGCTCTCCGCCGTGCTGCTCACCACCGCCCTGGAGGGGCGGTTGCGCCGCCCCGGCGGCCGACTGGTCGTGATCAGCTCGGCGGCGGCCCAGCGCGGCGGGGCGGGCCCGCACTCGGCCGGGTCGTACGCTGCCGCGAAGGCCGCCCTGCACGGCTGGGCGTTCGGCCTGGCCCGGCAGTTGGGCCCGGACGGGATCACGGTGAACGTGCTCGCGCCCGGCTACATCGAGTCCACCGAGATCTTCGGTGACCGCTGGAGCGAGGAGTTCCACCGCCGGAAGATCGAGGACACCCTGGTCGGGCGGGCCGGGACCCCGGTGGACGTGGCGGAGGCCGTCGCGTACCTCGCCTCGCCCGCCGCCGGATACCTCACCGGTCAGGTGATCGGCCTCAACGGCGGTGCGGTGCTGGGGCGCTGACGTCGGCCCGGGAGGGGGCCGGAAGCGGGCTCCCCGGACGGGTTCCCGAGGCGGGCTCCTGAGGTCTGTCCATCGATTGTCAACCGCCCGCTCCTACGGTGGGTCCGCAGACGAACGACGGAACCGACCTCAGGAGCCTCCGGTGTCCAGGATCATCACCACCGCCATCCCGGCGCACGGGCACACCAGCCCGATGCTCGCCATCTCCGCCGACCTCGCCGCCCGCGGGCACGAGGTGACCTTCCTCGGGGGCGCGCGGTTCGCCGGGGCGGCCGAGCGGGCGGGGGTGCGGTTCGTCGCGCTGCCCGCCGAGGCCGACTTCGACGACCGCGACCTCGACGCCCGCTTCCCCGGCCGGGCGAGCCTGCCGCCGGGGCCGGAGCGCACCGCCTTCGACGTGAAGCACGTGTTCGTCGACCCGATACCGGCCCAGTACCGGGCGCTGCTGGCGCTGTTGGCGGAGTTCCCGGCGGTGGCGGTGCTCGCCGACGCGTTCCTCCAGGGCGCGCTGCCGCTGGCGCTGAGCCGCCCGCGCGGGGAGCGCCCGGCGCTCGTCGGGATCGGGACCACCCCGCCGCTGCTGCCGAGCGTGGACACCGCGCCGTTCGGCTTCGCGCTGCCGCCGCTGCCGGGGGAGGAGGGCCGGGCCCGCAACCGGGTGCTCCAGGAGGAGGCGGAGCGACGCGGGGAGCCGCTGCGGGCGTACGCGGAGGCGGTGTACGCGGGGCTCGGGGTGACCCTGCCGGAGGGGCCGCGCGGCCTGGCCATGGTGACCGTGCCGGACGTCTTCCTCCAGCTCACCGTGCCGGGCTTCGAGTACCCGCGCAGCGACGCCCCGGACACCTTCCGGATGATCGGCGCGCTGCCCGGGATCGTCGGCAACGAGCAGCCGCTGCGGCCCTGGTGGGACGAGCTGACCAGCGGCCGGCCGGTCGTGGTGGTCACCCAGGGCACCCTCGCCAACCAGGACCTGGGGGAGCTGGTCGCCCCGACCGTGACCGCGCTGGCGAACCGGGACGACCTGCTGGTGGTCGCCGCCACCGCCCGCCCGGACGGCCCGGCGGACCTCACCGCGCTGCTCGGCGGACGGCTGCCGGCCAACACCCGGGCGGCGGGCTACATCCCGTTCGACCAGCTGCTGCCGCACACCGCGGTGCTGGTCAGCAACGGCGGCTACGGCGGCGTCCACACCGCGCTGCGGTACGGGGTGCCGCTGGTGGTCGCGGGCGCCAGCGAGGACAAGCCGGAGGTGGCGGCCCGGGTGCAGTGGTCGGGCGCGGGGCTGGACCTGCGGACCGGCCGCCCGGAGCCGGCCCAGGTCCGCCGGGCGGTCGACGAGGTGCTCGGGCGGGTCCGGTTCCGCGAGCGCGCCTGCGCCCTCGGCGCGGAGCTCGCGGCCCACCGGCCGTTCGACGCGATCGCCGAGCTGGTCGACTCGCTGGCCGGTTGAGCGGGCTGCGGGTCAGGGCGTGTCCGGCCGGGGCCGCCTCGGCCGGGCGGCGGTCCGACCGGCCGTAGCCGGGGTCGGGGTCGGCCGGTCGCCGCCGGGGCCGGTCAGTCGTCGTCGGCGTCGGCGGTGGCGGTGGGGGCGCCGGCGGGCTTGAGGCCGAGCTTGGTCTCGGCGGTGGTCCAGTCGGTGGCGATGGCCTGCTGGACGGCGGCCAGCGTGGCCTGACCCTTGCAGATCGCGGTGTGCAGACGGGTCTCGACGGAGTCCTTCGGGTTGTTCGGGCCCTTGCCGGGGACGTGGTCGGGGGAGGGCGGCTGGACCCAGAGGTTGCGCGGGTCGTTCGGGTCGCCGCCCAGCTGGAGGCTGATCAGGTGGTCGTACTCGGCGTCGCCCATCGGCCCGGTGTAGCCGTAGGACTTGGCGTTCTCGGCCTTCTCCTTGCCGGTGATGTTCACCGGCGGCCGGATGGTCGAGGTGTAGCCGCCCTGCTTGCAGATGGTGTCGTTGAGGTTGGCCTGGGTCACCGCCGGGCTGATCGCGCCCGGGGTGCACTTGGGGTCGGGCAGCGGCTGCTTGTCGGCGGTGTAGCGGTAGGCGCAGGAACCCGGCGCGGGCTGCGGCTGGACCTCGTACGAGCTCTTGGGGCCGGGGCCGGTGACGAGCGCCGCCGGGGCGGGTGCGGCCCCGGTGGCGGCGTCGGCGGCGGGCGGGGCGGAGCTGCGGCCGCCCGGCTTGGCGGGGTGGCCGCCACCGGCGGAGCAGCCGGCGGCCGCGGCGAGCAGGACGGCCGAGGCTATCGCCAGGGCGCCGCGGGCCAGCGGGCGGTGCGTCAGTCGGCCGTGCGCCGGTCGGTCGTGCGTCGGGGTGCCGTGCGTCGGGGTGCCGTGCGTCGTCGGGGTGCCGGTGCGCAGGGCGGCGCGGGCGGGAGCCACCACGGGTTCCTCCAGGTCGGTGCGGTTGCGGGCGGCCGGTCCGACGGGTCGCCGGGTGCCGCGCCAGCGGACACTACCCTGTCCAGGGGGCCGAACAGGTGACGCCATGTCCGGGCGCGGGGAGCCCGGCGTGGGCGCGCGGAATCGCTCCCGGCGGGGGGGCGACGTCGGGCGGAGTAGCAGCACAGGGCGGGGTGTCCTGACCGTGCGTAGCTTCGGGATCGAACGACTCCCCCCGAGACCCTTGCCGGAGTACCTCCATGCGGATCCCCGCCCTCCTCGCGGCAGCCGCGCTGCTGCCGCTCACCCTGTCCGCGGCAGAGACCGCCCAGGCCGTGCAGACCGTCCAGGCCGAACAGGCTGGGCAGGTCGCCCCAGCGGCCGGGCCGACGCACCGTTCGACGTACGCCGAGGACCTGAGCGTGCAGGTCAGCCCGCCGTCCTTCCCGACCGCGCCCGGCGGGGTCGGGACGATCCTGGTGACGGTCTGCAACAACGGCACCGAGACGCCGACCGAGGCCACCTTGGTGGTCAACGGGCCCGGCGACCCGGGCCTGGTGCTGACCACCAGCCACGCGGGCCCGGTGGACGGCGGCTGGAACTGGATCCGGTTCCAGGTCGCGCAGGGCCTGAAGCCCGGCAGCTGCGAGACCGAGACGATCTTCGGCAGGACCCTCAGCACCACGCCGGGCCCGCGGAGCTACCAGGGCGGCACCGCCGTGGTCACCTGGGACCAGGCGCAGAACCCGAACGACAACTCGACCACCTGGGCCTTCGACACCTCCGCGCCGGTGACCGACGCGGTGCTGGAGCTGTGGCGCCCGCCGCGGTCGGCCGCCCCCGGCAACCCGGCCGACTTCGAGGTGCTGGAGCGCAACCTCGGCCCGTCCACCGACTACCCGTGGCGCGGACGGGTCGTCGCCCAGCTGCCGCCGGGCTCCACCTGGCTGGACTCCGCGCCGGACTCCAACAAGTGCGTCATCTCGCCGGACGGGCGGACGGCGACCTGCGACGACCCGGTGAACAACACCTGGTCCCGGTACAACCGGGGCTTCGCGCTCCGGGTGGACCCGGCCGCGACGCCGGGGACGAGCGTGCCCGCCACCCTCACCTACGAGGCCCCGGCCAACCCGGACCCGCACCGCTTCGTGCTGACGGTGCTGATCCCGGTCTGCTGAACCGCCCGCCCGCCCGCCCACCGGACCGGACAAACTGGACCGGACGAACCGGACCGGACTACTGGACCGCGATCCAGTCCGAGACCAGCTCGTCCAGCACCCCCAGCGGCAGGCTGCCGTGCCCGATCACCTGGTGGTGGAACTCGCGGATGTCGAAGCGCGCCCCGAGCGCCGCCTGCGCGCGCTCCCGGTGCCGGACGATCTCCCGGCGGCCGATCAGGTACGCGGTGGCCTGGCCCGGCCAGGCGATGTAGCGGTCGATCTCGTTGCGGACGTTGTTCTCGGTGGTGGCCGTGTTGTCCCGCATGTAGTCGATCGCCCGCTGCCGCGACCAGCCGAGGTGGTGCAGGCCGGTGTCCACGACCAGGCGGACGGCCCGGACCGCGTCGAGCGAGAGCATCCCGAAGCGGGAGAGCTCCGAGCTGTAGAGGCCCATCTCGTCGGCCAGCCGCTCGGTGTACAGGCCCCAGCCCTCGGTGTGGGCGGTCAGCTGGCCGCTCGCCTTCTGCCGGAACTCCGGCAGGTGGTGCAGGGTCTGCGCGACGGCGATCTGCAGGTGGTGGCCGGGCACGCTCTCGTGAAAGGCCAGCGCCTCGTACTCGTAGCGGAACCGGGTGTCCGGGCGCAGCGTGTTGATCCAGTGGGTGCCGGGCAGGCCGCCCGGGCCCGGCGGCTGGTAGTAGGCGAGCGGCGCGGTCTCGGCCTCGATCGGGTCGATCTCCCGGGTCACGCAGTCGGCGATCGGGTAGGCCCGGAAGTAGTCGGCCGAGGCGCGGCGGGCGCGCTCCAGGGCGTCGTCGACCAGGGCGATGATCTCCCGCTCGCTCTCGAAGCGCAGCGAGCGGTCCTCGCGCAGCGCGGTCAGCACGCCCTCGGGGGTGCTGATGCCGAGCACCTTGCCGCCCAGCTCGGCGAACTCCTCGCGCAGCGCCGCCACGGTGTCCAGGCCGATCCGGTGGACCTCCTCGGGGCTCAGCCCGGGCCGGGTGAAGCGGCTGACAGCGTCGGCGTAGCCCTCGGTGCCGCCGGGCACGTGGCAGACGCCGGCCTGCTCGTCCGGCCGGGCGTCCGGGGCCAGCCGCTGGGCCAGCCCGGCCCGGTAGCGGGCGACGGACGGGCGGATCCCGTCGCGCACGATCGCCATCGCCCGGTCGAACTCCGGGTGGTTCTGGAGCGGGCGCAGCAGCTGGTCGCCGACCGGGTCGGCGGCGAGGTAGGTGTCGAGCTGGGTGACGGCGCTGTCGACGCCGCTGCGCAGCGGGTGGCGGCCCTCGGCGGCGGCGTCGAGGTGGCGCTGGAGGTGGGCGTCGAAGTAGCCGGGCAGGGCGGCCAGCCGCTCCAGGTAGGCGTCGGCGCCCTCGTGGTCGACGGGGGTCATCGCGCAGGAGATGAAGGCCTCGTTGTGCGGCGCCACGATCGTCGCCGAGACGCTGAAGTCGGCCAGCCCGTGGGTGATCTGGCCGGTCCCGCTGTCGATCAGGCGGGCCAGCACGCCGTGGGTGACGCGGTCCTCGCCGGTCAGTGCGTCCACCGGGATCGCGGCGAGGCGCGCCTCCAGGCCCTGGAGCCGCTCCCGGTGCCGTAGCGCCGCCGCGCGGGACGGGTCGGGTACCCGGTGGGCGTAGCCCTCGACGCCGCTGGCCGTGGCGTCGAAGGGGTTGTGGGTGTTCTCGGCGGCGAAGAACTCGTCCGCGAGCGCGGCGAGTTCGCTCTGCTGGCGCTGCTCGGTCATACGTTGTTCCCCCGTCCGGTGTGGCCAGTGCGACGCGGGTAGCCTGGGGCGCCCCGGTCCGGCCGATTATTCGGAGTCGGTGCGCGCGCGGTCAATACGCGCCGTCAGGAAAGGCGGTGGGGACGGGAAGGCGGCCGGCTCGCCCCCGGCCGCCCCGCGCGGCCCGCCCCGGCCGCCCTGGCGGACGGCGCGTCAGCGGTAGGCCTCCGGGGCCGCCGGCTTGCCCGCGTCCTGCACCTCGACCAGGTAGCGCCAGCAGTCCGGCCGGCTGCCGTCCCGGTCGGTGAAGCCGTAGACCTGGGCGAGCCCGCCGCTGGACAGCGAGCGGCCGTTCCACCGGGCGACGTCGGGGTCGGCGGCCAGGGCGGCGACGGCCCGGCCGACGAAGAACGGCGTCTCGGAGATGCCGAAGTGCGGCTCCCGGGCAAGGGCGTCGCGCCAGTTCTCCTCGGTCACGCCGAAGTGGTCGAGCATCATCTCCGAGCGCAGCCAGCCCGGGGTGAGCGCCACCGCCGTCGCGCCGCGCGGGCCCAGCTCGTGGCCGAGCGAGAAGGCCATCCGCAGCACGGAGGACTTGGCGAGGTCGTAGAAGAAGGAGTTGCGGTAGGTGTCGCGGTTGTACTCGGCGGTGCCGTCCGTCATCTCGACGACCAGGCCGCCCGGGCGCCGCAGCAGCAGCGGGAGCAGGTGGTGACTGGTGACGGCGTGCGTCTCCACGGCGAGCCGGAGCAGCCGCAGGCCCTTGTCCAGGTCGTGCTCCCAGACCGGGACGTTCCACCCGAACAGGTGCTCGCCGCCCCAGACGTCGTTGACCAGGACATCCAGCCGGCCCTGCTCGGCGTCGATCCGCTCGGCCAGCGCACGCACCTCGGCCGGGACGAGGTGGTCCGTGGGCACCGCGATGCCCCGGCCGCCGGCGGCGGTCACCAGCTCGGCGGTGTCCTCGATGGTCTCCGGGCGGTCGTACTCCGAGCGCCGCTCCCGGGTGCTGCGCCCGGTGACGTACACCGTCGCCCCGGCCGTGCCGAGCTCGACCGCGATGCCCCGCCCGGCGCCCCGCGTCGCGCCCGCGACCAGCGCGATCCGCCCCTCCAGTGCGCCTGCCATCTCCGACCTCCCTGCCCGTCGACACGCCGGCCGTGGTGACGACCGTGCCGACGCCCGGACGTGCGGGCGTCGGCACCATGCTTACCGCAGGGGTCTGACAATCGGCGGGAGCGCCGGGGGCGGCTCGGGTGGGTCAGCCGGCCTGGTCCGCCTTGGCGGCCTTGGCGGCGGCCTCCTTCTCGTGCTTGGCCTTGATCCGGGCGGTCTCCTTGCGGACGTCCACCTGGTTGGCGCGCTCGTGCTGGAGCCAGAGCGGGTTCTCGGCCTTGATCGCCTCGATCTGCTCGGTGGTGAGCGCCTCGGTCACCCCGCCGCGGGCCAGGCCGGAGATGGAGATGCCGAGCTTGGCGGCGACCACCGGGCGCGGGTGCGGGCCGTTCTGGCGCAGCTCCTGGAGCCACTGCGGCGGCTCGGCCTGCAGCGCGTTGAGCTCCTCGCGGGAGACCACGCCCTCCTGGAAGCCGGCGGGGGCCGCGTCGAGGTAGATCCCCAGCTTCTTGGCCGCGGTGGCCGGCTTCATGGTCTGGCTGGTCTTCTGCTTGAGCGATGTCATGGAGACAAGGGTAAGGGAGTGCGCGGGTGCTTCCGGTCACGGTCGGTAGCCTTGCCCTGTGACAGACATGCAGGTGAACCCGTCCTTCCGGCTCGTGTACGTCCCGGGCGTGACCCCCGGCAAGTGGGCCCGCGTCTGGGGTGAGCGGTTGCCGGACGTGCCGCTCGACCTGGTGGCGCTGCCCGCCGAGGAGGGTGAGCGCACCCTGCGCGAGGGCGGGGCCGACGCCGGGCTGGTCCGGCTGCCGGTCGACCGGGACGTGCTCAGCGCGATCCCGCTGTACACCGAGACCACCGTCGTGGTCTTCCCCAAGGACCACTGGCTGGCCGCCGCCGAGGAGGTCGCGCTGGACGACCTCGCCGAGGACGTGGTGTTCCACCCGCTGGACGACACCCTCGGCTGGACGGACCTGCCCGGGCGCCCGGCGATCGAGCGCCCGGCCACCACCGCCGACGCGATCGAGCTGGTCGCCGCCAACGTCGGCGTGCTGCTGGTGCCGCAGTCGCTGGCCCGGCTGCACCACCGGCGGGACCTCACCTACCGCCCGGTGCCGGCCGCGCCGCAGTCCCAGGTGGCGCTGTCCTGGCTCCAGGAGCGCACCACGGACCTGGTGGAGGAGTTCATCGGCATCGTGCGCGGCCGGACGGTCAACAGCTCGCGCGGGCGCGGTGCCCAGCCGGCGGCCGAGGCCGCGCAGCCGAAGAAGGCCGCCCAGCCGCGCAAGCCCCAGCAGCCGAAGTCCGGTCAGCCGAAGTCCGGCCAGCCCAAGGGCGGTCAGGCGAAGGGCGGCCAGGCGAAGGCCGGTGCGCAGAAGCCCCGGCCGAAGCCCGCGGCCGGGGCCCGGGGGGCCGCCGCCAAGCGGGGTGGCGGCAAGCCCAAGCGGCGCTCGTAGCGTAGCGTCGGCCCCGTTCGGGCGCGCCGGGGCGAGCGCGTCGAGGGAGGAGCGGGGCGGTGTGGCACGACCTGGTGACGGTGCCGGTTCCGGTGGGGGAGAAGATCCTCCGTACGGTCGCGGTCTACGCGTTGATCCTGCTGCTCTTCCGGTTCGCCGGGAAGCGCGGGCTGGCGGGCCTGAACACCTTCGACATGGTGGTGGTGTTCCTGCTCTCCAACGTGGTGCAGAACGCGATCATCGGCAACGACAACAGCCTGTCCGGCGGTGCGATCGGCGCGGTCACCCTGGTCGTGGTGAACGCGGCGGTCACCCGCTGGCTGGCCCACGACCCGCGCGCCGCCCGGCTGTTGGAGGGCACCCCGACCACGGTGGTGCGCGACGGCGAGCTGGTGCCCGAGGCCATGCGCGGGCTGGCGCTGCGGGCGTCGGAGATCGAGCACGCCGTCCGGGTGCAGAACGGCGACGACGTCTCGGACGTCGCCGTCGGCCGGCTGGAGCCCGACGGGCAGCTGGTGATCACCCTCAAGCCGGCCGAGCGGGGCGCGACCCAGGGGGACGTCGAGGAGCTGCACCGGCGTCTGGACGCCATCGAGCGCCTGCTGACCACCCTGGCCGCCGATCGGCCGCCGAGCCGCTGATCGCCGCCGGGGCCGCCGCGTCGAGCCCGCCGGGTCGAGCCCGCTCAGCGCACCCGGCGGGTGAGGGTGGCGGTGAACGGCCGGGGCGAGAGCGAGGAGCTGCGGGTCGGGCGGACCGGGCGCCCGGGGGTCGGGGTGACGGTCCAGCGGGCGGCGATGGTGGCGACGGCGAGGACGGCCTCGGTGGTGCCGAAGGCGTCGCCGATGCAGCGGCGGGCGCCGAGGCCGAACGGCGTGTAGGTGCCGGGGGCGGGGCGGGCGGTGAGCCAGCGGTCGGGGTCGAAGCGCTCGGGGCAGGGGAACAGGTCCGCCCGGTGGTGCAGCAGGTACGCGCTGTAGAGCAGGGTGGCGCCGGCCGGGACGTGGTGGCCGCCGAGCTCGGTGTCGGTGGCGACGGTGCGACTGAGCAGCCAGACCGGCGGGTAGAGCCGCAGCGTCTCGGCGACGATCCGGGCGGTCAGCGGCAGCGCGGGCAGGTCCTCGTACCGGGCCGGGCGCCCGGCGAGCACCGCGTCGAGTTCGTCGTGCAGGCGCTCGCGGATCACCGGGTGGGCGGCGAGCAGCACCCAGGCCCAGGAGAGGGCGGCGGCCGTGGTCTCCATCCCGGCGAGCAGGAAGGTGACCACCTGGTCGTGGATCTCGGCGTCGGAGAGGCCCTGCCCGTCCTCGTCGCGGGCGCTGAGCAGCACGGACAGCAGGTCCTGGTGGTCGCTGCCGGCGGCGCGGTAGTCGGCGATCAGCCGCCGGGTGATCTCGGCCAGGTCGGCGCGGGCGCGCCGGAAGCGCCGGTTGCCGGGGGTGGGGAGCCGGTCGACGCCGGGCAGCGGCATCATGACGCGCCGGCCGACGCCCCGGGTGATGACGTCCATGCTCTCGTGCACGGGCAGCGAGCCGGCCCGCTCGTGGGCGGCGAACAGGCAGCGCGCGGTGACGGCGGTGGTGAGGCGGTACATCGCGGCGGGGACGTCGATCGTGTCGCCGTCGCGCCAGGGCGCGGTGGTGCCGGCGATCTCCTCGGCCATCATCGCCGCGTAGCCGGGCAGCCGGTCCCGGTGGAACGCGGGCTGGAGCATGCGGCGTTGGCGCCGGTGCGCGGCGTGCGGGCAGGTGGCGAGGCCGTCGCCCATCACCTCGCGGGCCTTGTCGAGGACGAGCCCGCCCTTGTCGTAGACGCGGTCCTCGGTGAGCAGTCGGCGGACCAGGTCGGGGTGGCAGGCGACGTAGACGGCGAGCGGGCCGAGCTTCAGCCGGACGAGGTCGCCGTGGGCGGGCAGGCCGGCGAGGAACGCGTGCGGGCGGCGGACGAAGGCGGGGGCGTGGCCGAGCAGGGGGAGCGCGCCGGGGGCGGTGGCCGAGGTGTACGGGGCGGACTGCGTGGACTGGGCGGGCACGGGCGTCACCTTGGATGGGGGAGTGGCCGAAACGGTTCGTGATCGCCACCTTTCCCGGACGCGCCGGGCGAAACGATCCTGGACCGGCGGGTGGGGTGAACGTGGGGGCGCATGCCGAACGCCCGTGCGCCGTCGGGCGGTTGGGGAACAGCCGTGGTGCCGCCGGTCGCGCGGATGCGCCCCGGGTGCCGGGAACACGCGGCGGCAGGCGCCGGTCCGCGCGGTGGCGCGGGGGGTATCCGCGGGCGCGGTCGCACGCCTACACTGCGAAGCTCTTGCGAGACTACTGGTCAGTAGGGAATGGGGAGTTCGGATGACCGACGAGCGGGCCCACGCGTTCGCCGACGACGCACTCGGCGAGCACGACGCGGTGGCGCTGGCCGCCCTCGTCCGCGCCGGGGAGGTCACCCCCGGGGAGCTGGCCGCGGCCGCCGCCGCCCGGGCCGCGCGGATCGACGCGGCGCTGACCCCCGTCGCCCACCCCTCGTACGAACGGCCGCGGACCGGCCCGGTCGGCGCCGCCGGACCGCTGTACGGCGTGCCGACCTTCCTCAAGGACAACGTGGACCTGCGCGGCCTGCCCACGGGCATGGGCAGCGAGGCCTTCCGGGCCCACCCGGCCCGCCGCAACGCCCGGTTCACCGATCAGCTGCTCTCCACCGGCCTGGCCGTGCTCGGCAAGACCAGGCTGCCCGAGTTCGGGCTGAACGCCTCCACCGAGTACGCCACCGCCCAGCCGGTGCGCAACCCGTGGAAGACCTCGCACTCGGCCGGCGCCTCCTCCGGCGGCGCGGCCGCCCTGGTCGCCTCCGGCGTGGTGCCGATCGCGCACGCCAACGACGGCGGCGGCTCGATCCGCATCCCGGCGGCCTGCTGCGGCCTGGTCGGCCTCAAACCCACCCGGGGGCGGCTGGTCGCCAACGCCCAGGGCGGCAAACTGCCCATCGACATCGTCACCGACGGCGTACTGACCCGCTCCGTCCGGGACACCGCCGCCTTCTTCGCCGCCGCCGAACGCCACCACCGCAACCCGAAGTTGCCCCCGCTCGGCCTGGTCGAGGGCCCCGGCGAGCGACGGCTGCGGATCGGGCTGGTGGTGGACTCGCCGATCGCCACCACCGACGAGCCGACCCGCAAGGCCGTCGAGGAGACCGCCGAACGGCTGGCCGCGCTCGGCCACCACGTCGAGCCGGCCACCCTGCCGTTCGACGAGGAGTTCTCCCGCGACTTCGTCCTCTACTGGGGCTACATCGCCTTCGCCATCGCGGTCAGCGGCCGGCTGATGCTCGACCGCAGCTTCCGGGTCAACCGGCTGGACGGCCTGACCACCGGTCTGCGCCGGCTCTACCAGCGGGAGTTCCTGCGCACCCCGGGCGTGCTGCGGCGGCTGCGCCGGGCCGAGGCGGTGTACGCGGGCGTCTTCCGCCGCCACGACGTGATCCTCTCCCCGGTGCTGGCCCACGTCGCCCCGCCGATCGGGCACCTGAGCCCGAACGTGGCCTTCGACGAACTGATCGAGCGACTGCTGCGCTACGTCGCGTTCACCCCGGTCAACAACGTCAGCGGCGGGCCCGGCATCGCGCTGCCCACCGGGGCGGCGGGCAGCGGCCTGCCGATCGGAGTCCACCTGTCGGCCGCGCACGGGCAGGAGCGGCAGCTGCTGGAGCTGGCGTTCGAGCTGGAGACGGACCGGCCCTGGCGGCGGATCCAGGACCTTTCCTGAGGGGCCTCAGCCGCTGCCCGGTGCGGCGATGGCCCGGGCGGCGGCCACCTCGTGGTGCAGCCGGGCCAGCGCGCCGCCGGAGGTGGGCACCCCGTCGTCCGGGGTGGGCGTCTCGCCGTCCGGGGCGGGCCGGGGTGAGTCGGTGCGCAGCGCCCGGGCCAGGTCGTTCAGCTCCCGGGTGACGGCGGCGACCTCGGCCGGGGACGGCGCCGGCGCGCCGTGCTCGACCCGGACCCGGGTGGCGGTGGTGGTGTCCACGATCCGCTCGACCGCGATCACCAGCGGCCACCAGGCCTCGGCCCGGGCCCCGACCGGGGGCGGCTCGGTGAGCGCCCGCTGGAACTCCGAGCGCACCGTGGAGAGGTCCCGGTAGAGCCGGCGCCGGTACCGGGCGCGGGCCGGCTGGTCCCGCCCCGGACCGGCGGCGAAGGCCAGTGAGACGTACGCGGCGGTGTCGGCGACGGCGTCGGCCAGCCGGTCCCCGATCCGGGTGCGCCAGGACTCCGGCCACAGCAGGTAGCCGGCCAGCAGGGAGATCGCGCAGCCGATCAGCGAGTCGTACAGCCGGGGCAGCACCAGGTGGAAGCCCTGGTGGTTGAGCAGGTCGGAGAGCAGCAGGATCACCGGGGTGATCGCGGCGGTCTGGAACGCGTAGCCCTTGACCGACAGCGCCGGGATCAGCATCGCCAGCAGCGCCATCACCGGGACGTCCCACCAGCCGTGCGGCACCTCGGCCAGCACCGGCATCGCGATCAGCAGCCCGGCCGCGGTGCCGAGCGCGCGCAGCACCGCGCGGGAGAACACCGAGCCGAAGTCGGGTTTCATCACGAAGGTCACGGTGAGCGTCACCCAGTAGGAGCGGGGGACGGCGATCACCGACACCAGGGTCTGGGCGAGGCCGATGCACAGCGCCAGGCGCAGCCCGTACCGCCAGGACGCCCCGGACAGCAGCAGGGCGCGGGCCGCCCGTCGGGCCCGGACCCGCAGGGCGGCGGGGCGGCCGAGCCGGTCGCCGGTGGCGTCCGGGTCCGGGTCGGCCTCGTGCACGACGGTGGCGGCGTGGCCGATCGCCTCGACCACGGCGCGGCTGGACGGCCCGGTGGGGGCGGGGAGGGCCAGGGGCGGCGCGGGTCCGGAGCGGCCCCGTTCGACGTCCTCGGCCAGCTGCCGGACGGCCGCCGGGTACGCGGCGGGCAGCGGGCCGGCCTCGCGCGGGCGCAGCCGTACCGCGGAGGCCGCCTCGACCACCGGGATGACCGCGTTGAGCTGGGCGAGCAGTCGCACCAGGGTGGGGGAGCGGCCGTGCCGGCGGGCCCGCCGGGCGAGCAGCAGGTCGTAGGACTGGTTGAGCTCCTGGGTGAGCGTCTGGCGGCTGCGGTCGTGGTCGGGCGTGCCGGAGTCCGCCAGGAAGTCCGCCACCGCCCGGTAGGTGGCGGCGATGGCCGAGCGCTCCGGCGTGCCGCCGCGCAGCGGCCAGGCCAGCAGGGTGAGGGCGAGCACCAGCAGGCCGCCGAGCAGCAGCAGGCCGGGCGGCAGCCACCACGGGGAGGGCAGCGGCAGGCCGGCGCCGACCACCGCGTTCAGCAGCAGGAGCAGCCCGGAGACGGAGGCGACCGCGCCGATCGAGGAGATCATGCCGGAGACCAGGGCGATCAGGGTCAGCACGGCGACGGCCGTCCAGCCGGTGCCGTACACGAGGGTGCCGAGCAGCACCCCGAGGGCGCCGAACAGCTGGGGCACGGCGATGTTGAACACCCGCATCCGGTAGGCGTCCGCGGTGTCGCCGATCACCCCGGACAGGGCGCCCATGGACACCAGCGCGCCGTACCCGGTCTGCCCGGTGGCCGTGCCGACCGCGAGCGGCGCGGAGAGGGCGATCGAGGCCCGGGCCACCGCCGCCCACGGGACCGGGGCGGGCTCGGGCCGCAGGCCCGCGGTCAGCCAGGCGGGCGGGGCGAGCCGGGCGGCTCGCGGGCGGGGTGCCATAGGCCCAACGTACGGCGGGATTAACGGACGCGCGGCGTGCGCGGTTCAACCGGCGGCCGGCCGTCTTATGTCAATTCCCGAAACATTCCCCGGGTTCCCGGGTTATGTCGGTTTCCGGAACATAAAGCGCTGCGAGAGCGTGCGTGAGCTGCGTGGATTTCCCTATCGGTAACCGGCGGCGAAGGGTTGACACCATAAGTTGGTCTAGTCCAACGTAGGGGAGCGCGGTTCGGCAAAGGCTGAGGTGGAGTGAGAGTCCTTGCCGGACGGGCGAGTTGCCCCCACGGCGTGGCGCTGAATCCACGGCCCGGGGGCTGGGCGGGGCGGAACGTATGCGGACCGGTGTGCCGTCCGCGCGCCGAATTCCGAGGCGTCCGGGAAGCGCCGCATCGACTACGAACCATGGGAGGGACAGCTCATGCCGACCCCTGAGGGATATCTGTACCGGGCCGCCACCGACCGCCCCTACTTCAGTGCGGACGGGGAGACCTACCTGGCGCGGACCGCGCTGCGCGAGGTCGAGAAGCGGCGGCCGCTGCGCGTGCTCTCGGAGGAGGACTTCGCGTTCTGGCAGACCTACGGCTACGTCGTGGTCAGGGAGGCCATCCCGGCCGAGGCCGCGAAGCGCCTGCTCGACTTCACCTGGGACTTCCAGGGCCTCTCGCCCGAGCGCCCCGAGGAGTGGTACCGCGAGCGCGACTACCGCGACGAACTCGACCAGCACCTGCACATCTACGGCTTCGTCGAGGCCTACCACCACCAGCTGATCTGGGACAGCCGGCAGACCCGACGGGTCTACGACGCCTTCGTCGACGTGTGGGACTGCGAGGAGCTCTGGGTCACCCTCGACCGGCTCAACCTCAACCCGCCGAACGTCCGCAACCGCGACCGTGCGCACATCGAACCCACCGACACGGGCTTCGACATCGAACTGCACTGGGACGTCGACACCACCCAGGGCATGCTGCCGCAGCGCGTCCAGGGCATCATCGCGCTCAACGACACCCGGCCCGACCACGGCGGCTTCCAGTGCGACCCGGAGCTGTTCCGCCGCTTCAACCAGTGGCAGGCCGCCCAGCCGGCCGACCGCGACCCGATCCGCCCGGCCGTCGACCGCACCGAATACCCGGTGGTGCGACCCGAGTTGCGCGCCGGCGACCTGCTGATCTGGAACGGGCTGCTCGCCCACGGCGTCGCCCGCAACACCTCGGAGAACGGGGTGCGCGCCGTGCAGTACCTGTCGATGATGCCCGCGCTGGAGGAGGCCGGACCGCTGCGCCGCTCCCGGGTCGACTCCTGGCACACCCTCGCCACCCCGGACTGGAACCGCACCCTGGTCGGCGACCCCGACCGGCCCGAGTCGCTGCGCTACGGGCGGGCCGAACTGACCGAGCTGGGGGAGAAGTTGCTCGGCCTGCGGTCCTGGAGCGGTGACCTGTTCGAGGATCACGAGCCGCTGGACGAGACAACGGGGGAGAACGAATGCGTGCCGTCTGCCTGACCCTGCCGACCAACCGCGAGTGCGTGGCCACCATCGCCGCGGTCGGGGCCGAAGCCGCGTACGCCGCACGGCGGTTCGGCGTCCAGGTGCACCTGCTGATCCTGGACTCGGCCGAGCCCGACACCGTCGAACGGCACGCCAAGGCCGTCGCCGACCTGCCCGCCGCCGCGCACGTCCTGGTGCGCCACCTGGACGAGGACGCCCAACGCGCCCTGCTGCGCGAGGTGATCGAGCGCTCCGGCGCCGCCGAGCCGCACCGGCTGCTCGACCTCATGCTGCCCGGGGCCGTCTCCTACGGCGCCTGCACCAACCGGGCGTTCCTGCTCGCCGCCGCGCTCGGCTGCACCTCCGTGCACCGCCGCGACTCCGACAGTCGGTACCAACTCCTCGGCGGCGAACCGGTGTTCCCGATCGAGCACGAGCTCGCCGCGCTCGGCCGCACGGCCGCGGACGTCGCCGCCTCTGGCGTCGTCACCGCGCACCACCTCGACCCGGCGCACGCCGACAAGCCCGTCGCCCTGGTCGGCGGCTCCTTCGTCGGTGAACTCTCGGTCGACCTCGGCGAGATCCGCGACCTCGACCCCGAGGCCTACCAGCGGATCGTCGGGCTCTGGGCGCCCACCGGCGCGAGCGAACAGGAGCGGAGCGAACTCGTCGCCGACTCCTTCACCGGCGGCGGCACCGACCCGTTCACCCACGACCGCGCCGTGCTCGACCTGCCCGACATCTGGCGGATCGACATGTGCAACGTCGCCCTCGACCACGAGGTCTACGAACGCGTCCCGCTGCCGCCCGCCACCGCGACCATCGGCAGTGACTACTTCCTGCTGCACGTGGTCCGCGACGCCACCCTGCCCGGGGTGACCCACAACCGGCACATCGTCAACTACTACACCCCGGAACGGCGCACCGGCCCCGGCTTCACCGCCTACCAGCTGCGCTACGTCAAGTTCCTGCTCTCCATGCTCTACCTCTACCCGGTCTACTTCGACCTGGAGGCGGCGGCCGGCGCCCTGCTCGACGAGGAGCACCACGTGCGCGCCGACCTGATCGCCGACTCCGCCCGCCGCAGCGCCGCGACCGACCGCGCGGAGAACCACCGGCGGCTCGCCGTCCTGGACCACTGCTACCGGCAACTCGGCGGTAAGTATGCCGAGTTCGCCGACCACCTGGCGCCCCTGCGGGCGCGTCTGCTCGACGAGGCGCAGGCGGACATCGAGGACTTCGCGCTGCTGATCGACGCGTGGGGCCCGCTGGTGCGGGCGGCCAAGGCCACCCCCGTCGACCGGCCCGCGTGGTAGCCGGACCGACCGGGAGCCCTGTTGTGATACGTCAGACACGCCAGAAAACCAGCCGTCGCGACCACGCCGACGCTCGTCGTGACCATGCGGACGGCCGTCGCGAGACCGCCAACCACCGCGCCCCCGGGCAGCCCGCCGCCGCGCACACCCGGGTCGCGCCCGAGGCCGCCCCCGACCGCAGTGCCCTCCGCGCCGCGCTGGCCGCCGCCACCGAGGACACCATCATCTACGACCTGGACGGGATCGGCCGCCAGTACGCCGCCCTGTGCGCCGAACTGCCGGGCGTGGCCGTCCGGTTCGCGATGAAGGCCTGTCCGGTGGACGAGGTGCTCGACCGCCTCGCCGCGCTCGGCTCCGGCTTCGACGCGGCGAGCCCGCAGGAGATCGCCCAGGCGCTGCGCACCGGGGTGGCACCCGAGCTGATCCACTACGGCAACACCGTCAAGTCCGACCGCAACATCGCCGAGGCCTACCGGCTGGGCGTGCGCGACTTCGCCACCGACTGCCTGGAGGACGTCGCCGCGATCGCCGAACACGCCCCCGGCTCCCGGGTGTTCTGTCGGCTGGCCACCACCGGGGACGGCGCGCTGTGGGGCCTCAGCCGCAAGTTCGGCTGCTCGCCCGAGGACGCGCTGCGCGTCCTCGACGCCGCGCGCGCCGCCGGGCTCACCCCGTCCGGACTCTCCGTCCACGTCGGCTCGCAGCAGATGACCGCCGAGGCCTGGGGCGCGGCGATCGACTCGCTGGCCGCCGTCCTGGAGGCTCTCAACTGGCGTGGCATCACGCCGGATCGGATCAACCTCGGCGGCGGCCTGCCCGCCCTCGGCGTGCTCGACCGCGGCGGCCGCCCGCTGGAACCGCCGCTGGACAAGATGTTCGCGGTGATCCGCGAGGGCATGGAGCGGCTGCGCGCCGTCAACGCCGCACCGCTGGACTTCCTGCTCGAACCCGGCCGTCACCTGGTCGCCGACCACGGCGCCATCCGCGCCCACGTCGCCCGGCTCTCCGCCCGCCGCCAGCTCGACGGCACCCAGGAGGACTGGCTCTACCTGAGCTGCGGCAAGTTCAACGGCCTGTACGAGATGGACGCCCTGCAGTACCGGCTGGAGTTCCCCACCCACCCCGGCGGCCAGTTCGTCAACGCCGTGGTCGCCGGCCCGACCTGCGACAGCGACGACGCGTACGCGGCCGAGGGCGGCCTGGTGCGCGTCCCGCGCGCGATCGCCTCCGGCGACCCGGTCTGGATCCACTCCTGCGGCGCCTACGCCGCCGCCTACACCACCCGTGGTTTCAACGGCTTCGAGCCGCTGCCGTACACCTGCGTCGGCGGCCCCGCAGCGGCGAAGGAGGAGCCCGCCGGATGACCGACGTACGGATGAGCGACCCGATGACGGACATACGGATCCGGGCCCTCGACGAGGAGGACTGGGACCCGCTGGTCGCCCTGGAGGAACGCGCCTACGCCGCGGGCGGCCTCTCCGAGGGCCGCGAGGCACTGCGCTCCCGGCACCGCGCCTCGCCCGACACCTGCTTCGTCCTGGAACACCGCGGCGGTTTCGGCGGCTACCTGCTCGCCCTGCCCTACCCGCTGTACCGGTGCCCCGACCTCAGCCGGGCCGAGGCCGGCGGCTCGCGCGGCGGTGGGCGCGGCAGTGCGCGCGGCACCAACATGCACGCGCACGACCTGGTGATCAGCGAGGAACTGCGCGGCCACGGCCTCGCCCACCGGATGCTGCGCCACCTGGAGCACACCGCGCGGGCGGCCGGCTACCGGACCATCTCCCTGGTCGCCGTCCGCGGCGCCCACGTGGTGTGGAGCCCGCTCGGCTACCGCGCCCGGCCCGAGGTGCCGCTGCCGGAGAGCTACGGCCCGCAGGCGGTCTACATGGCGATGCCGCTGGAACCCGCCCCCGCCGACCTGCCGACCCCCGGCCCCCGAACCCCCGAGCTGTCCCCACCCACCCGAGCCGAACTGGGCTGATGCACATGTCCCCCGTACGCGACGACTTCCGCCGGTCCCAACTGGCCATCGCCGCACTGTTCTTCGTCCTCGGGTTCCAGTACGCGACCTGGGTCTCCCGGATCCCCGCGCTGAAGACCCGGCTCGACCTGAGCGAGTCGCAGATCGGCCTGCTGCTGATGACCTGCGGGGTCGGCGCGGCCGTCTCGTTCCCCCTGGTGGCGGCGCTGATGCGGCGGTTCGGCTCCCGGCTGCTGTCGGTGCTGTCCGCGCTCGCCCTCGGCGGCGTCCTGCTCGCGCTGTCCGTGGTGCCGAACTACCCGGTCACCCTGCTGGTGCTGTTCTGCGACGGCGTCGCCGTCGGCTGCCTGAACGTCGCCATGAACGCCCAGGGCGCGGCGCTGGAAGCCCGCCACCAGCGGACCACCATGTCCCGCCTGCACGCCACCTTCAGCGCGGGCTCGCTGCTCGCCGCCCTGCTGGCCTCCGGCGTCAACGCCTTCACCGGCACCCTCGCCGTGCACTTCGGCCTCGCCGCCGCACTGCTGGCCGCACTCGTCGCGGTCGCCCGCCCCGGGTTGCTGGCCGAGCAGCCGGGCGAGCGGTCGGCCGAGCCCGCCGAGGGCCAGGGGAAGGAGCGCCGCCGATTCGCCCTGCCCGCCGCCGCGACCCTCTGGATGGGCCTGGCGATGGTCTTCGGCACCGTCACCGAGGGCGCCATGAACGACTGGTCGGCGCTCTACCTCAGGGACGTCGTCGACGCGGGCGCCGGACTCGCCCCGATGGGCATCGCCGTCGTCTCGACCATGATGGTGCTCGCCCGGATCTTCGCCGACGGCTGGCGCACCCGGTTCGGCGACGGCCCCGTCGTCCGTGCCGGCAGCCTGCTCGCCGGCGCCGGACTCGCCCTCGCCCTGCTCGCCGGCGGTGTGCTGCCGACCCTGCTCGGCTTCGCCTGCGTGGGCCTCGGCGTCGCCGCCGTCACCCCCTGCGTCTACGTCGCGGCCGCCCGGCAGGGCTCCGAGGCGCTCTCCCTGGTCGCCGCCATGGGCACCACCGGCCTGCTCGCCGGGCCCGCCGTGATCGGCTTCGTCGCCGACGCCAGCGGCCTGGTGTGGGGCATGGCCGCCGTCGCCGCCTCGGCCGCCGTGGTCTCGCTCTGCGCACTGCGGATCCCCTGGCCCGCCCCGACCCCCAGCACCGACCTGCGCCTCGCCCCGGACGCCAGATAGCACTCGACCGGTCGGCCCGTCAACCCTCGCCCGGCACGCCCGCGCCCCCGTCGCGGACGTGCCGGGCGAGCCATTCGCGCCGCGCGAACCGCGCTCACCGCTGCCCCGGGTGCCGGTACGTACGGAGATGGTTGAGGTGCCCATGGTCGAGGCCGAATTGGCCGTTC
This sequence comes from Kitasatospora sp. NPDC097643, assembly GCF_040302625.1. Lineage (NCBI taxonomy): Bacteria > Bacillati > Actinomycetota > Actinomycetes > Kitasatosporales > Streptomycetaceae > Kitasatospora > Kitasatospora sp. NPDC097643. Next base: position 65,637 of record NZ_JBEOSA010000028.1, read on the forward strand.
GTGAATGCCGTCACGGCCCTTTTCGCCGTGGCCACGGACCCCCTAGGCTGAGCCGCCCTGACGGACCATCAGGTTGGGAAACCCATGAATCCGACCAACGTGCCCGCGCCGGGATCGAGACCGGAGGTGCGGGGCCTGTGACCTATCGGGAAACTCCTGGAATCGGCGCGGGCAGCGTGCGCAACTCGGCCGACATCGGCCTTGCCCTGGGAACGGTGATCCAGGGCCGGGACATCAGCATCACGCTGCCGTCCCGCATCACTCCGGCGATGGCCGGTCTTCCCCCGGTCTCCCCGGTCTTCACGGGCCGGGCCGGGGAGGTGGAGTCCCTGATCGGCGAACTCGCCCCCACGGCGGAGACCTCGCCGGTGATCACCCTGGTCGGTCTCGCCGGCGTCGGCAAGACCGAACTGATGCTGCACGTGGCCTCGAAGGCCCTCGCCCGGGACGGATGGTTCCCCGGCGGCGTGCTCTACGTCGATCTGCAGGGATACGACCCCGCCCGACACCGGACGCCGGACGAGGCCCTCGGTCTGCTGCTGCGAGCCCTCGCCGTCCCCGCCGAGCACGCGGCCGGCGACACGGACTACCGTTCCGCGCTTCTTCGCAGCATTCTCTCGACCTACGCGAGGGCGGGGCAGCGCATCCTGCTCCTCCTGGACAACGCCTCCGGCGACGACGACCTTAGCCCGTTGCTGCCCTCCGACGGCGCCACGGCCACGATCGTCACCTCCCGGGACGAACTCGGGCTCAGCTCGCGGCGCCACCACGTGGACACCCTCGACGACGACGCCGCCCTGTCGCTGCTTCGCGCCGCGGTGGACCTGGCCCACCCCGGCGACGCCCGTCTCGACGAGGATCCGGGACACGCCGTCGCGATCGCGCGCTGGTGCGCTGGGCTGCCCCTCGCCCTGAGCATCACGGCGGCACTGCTCGCCGACCTCCCCACCCGGCCCCTGGTCTCCCTCGCCGCCGATCTCGCCGCCGAACACACCCGCCTGCAGAAACTCAATCTGCACCGGCGCGCGAAGGCGGTGCGGGCCGCCTTCGACCTGTCCTACCGGCGGCTGACCGCCGAACAGCAGCGGGTGTTCTGCCTCATCCCGTTCAATGCGGGCCCTGACCTGTCGACCGCCGCCGTGGCCCGGATGGCCGGCCTGGCCGCTGACGACGCCGAACGCGTGCTGCGGGAGCTCGCGCGCGCCAATCTCGTCAAGCCCGAACACGAGTGGGGTCGCTGGACACTCCACGACCTCGTCCGGCTCTATGCCGACGGGGAATCGCGCCACCTGTTCAGCGACACCGAACGTTCGAGCGCCATCGGGCGTCTCCACACCCACTACATCGACACCGCCGTAGCCGTCTACGGTCTCCCGGTCGAGCACATGCCCGAAGCGCGGGACGCGTCGCTGCCACGTGAGGTGTCGCAGCTGCCTCGTCCGCTCGGAGTGGCCGCCTACCTCGTCAGCACCTACCTGGCCGCCGCCGTCACCTCGGCCGAGCAGAACGTACCGGCGCCTCCCGGGGGCCGCGCCGCGGACACCGCGATCACCGACTGGGAGGAGGCGCGAAGCTGGTTCAAAGCGGAGGGTGCCAACCTCATGGCGGCTCTGGAGCAGGCCGTCACACGTCAGCAGCACGAAGCGGCGTTCCAGCTCGGAGCCTGCCTGACCCGCCTGCTCAGGCTGGAGCTACGTCTCGCCGAAGCACGGACGGTCGCTGCGGCCACCCTGAGCGCGGCCGGCCTCGTGGGAGACCGGCGGGCCGAAGCCTGGGCCCTGAACAGCCACGCGGTCACCCTGGCCACCGGAATCTTCAGCACTCAGGTCGCCGAAGCACTCACGTTCCACGAGCAGGCGATCGCCCTCTACGAGCAGCTCGGCGAGCGGCAGGGGCTCGCCTGGGCCCTCAACGGCTACGGCATCAACCTGCGCAGGGCGGGGCGTCTCGCCGAGGCGTTGACCGCTCACCGTCGCGCCCACGAGCTCTACACGGACCTGGACGACCCGGTGGGCCGGGCCTGGGCGCTCAACAGCCTGGCCATCACCCTCACGAAGGCCGGACGGGCGCACGAGGCCGTCGACCACCATGCCCAAGCGATGTCCCTCTACACCCGCAACCCCGCCGGCCTCAGCTGGGCAGCACAGAGCTCACAACTCAGTGACGTCTCGAAGTTGTGGTCTCAGGTCAGCACGACATTCTCCAACTGGTGGCAGCGACGGAAGAAGCGCAAGTAGCCACGGCGCCGACCACGCCCGGTGTCTGACGGTGCGTCCGTGACGCGGGTTGTCTAGAGTCGCCTGCGGTACGACCGTACGACCGAGAGGCGTGAGCAGACCATGACCGAGCAGGCCCCCGAGCCCTTCGAGCCCGTCACCGAGGACTGGCAGACCGCGCTGGCCGTCGTCGCGCACCCCGACGACATGGAGTACGGCGGGGCCGCGGCCGTCGCCCGCTGGACCTCGCAGGGCAAGAAGGTCGTCTACGTGATGGTCACCAGCGGCGAGGCCGGGATCGACTCGATGAGCCCCGAGGAGTGCGGGCCGCTGCGGGAGGCCGAGCAAATCGCCTCGGCGGCCGTCGTCGGCGTCGACACCGTCGAGTTCCTCGGCCACCCGGACGGCATGCTGGAGTACGGGCTGCCGCTGCGCCGCGACATCGCCCGGGCGGTGCGGCGCCACCGGCCGGACATCGTGATCACCAGCAACTTCCGCGAGACGTACGGCGGGGAGTTCCTCAACCAGGCCGACCACATCGCGGTCGGCCGGGCCACCGTGGACGCCGTCCGGGACGCCGGCAACCGGTGGGTGTTCCGGGAGCTGCTGGACGAGGGGCACCAGCCGTGGAACGGGGTGCGGCAGGTGTGGGCGGCGGCCTCGCCGGACGCGCGGCACGCCGTGGACACCACCGACCACTTCGACCTCGGGGTCGCCTCCTTGCAGGAGCACAAGGCGTACCTGGCCGGGCTCGGCGGGGCGATGGCCGACGCGCACGAGTTCCTGGAGGGCTTCGGGCGGGGTGCGGGCAGCCGGCTCGGGGTGCGCTTCGCGGTGCCGTTCGAGGTGTTCCCGATGAGCTGAGGCCCGGGGGGGTCACCCGGCGTTCTCGCCGCTGCTGTCTCCGTTGTCGCCGTTCGGGTTGTTCCCGCCCGGGTTGTCGCCGTCCGGGTTGGCTCCGTCCGGGCCGGCGCCGGTGTCCTCGCGACGCCGGCGCCGGTAGCGCAGCACCTGGCGGAGGATGAGCACGGCGGCCAGCACACCCAGGCCGATCGCCAGCCAGAGCTGGTAGCGGATCGCCGTCCGGTACACCGCGCCGATGTTGGCCCCGGCCAGGTAGCCGAAGGTCGCCCAGACGCCGGTCCACAGCGCCGCGCCGAGCAGGTTGAACGGCGTGAACCGGCGCCAGGGCATCTCGGTCGTCCCGGCGATGATCCCGTTGGTCTGGCGCAGCCCGTCGACGAACCGGGCGACCGTGACGACCTTCCCGCCGTGCCGGGCGAAGAAGCCGTCCGCGCGCTCCATCCGGGCCGGGGTGAGCAGCACGTACCGCCCCCAGCGGTGGACGAACGCGCGCCCGCCGGTGTGGCCGATCAGGTAGCCGAGGCTGTTGCCGAGCGAGGCCGCGGCGAAGGCGATCAGCACGACGGCCGCGAAGTCCAGGTGCCCGGCGCCGGCGTAGACGGAGGCCAGGATGAGGATCGTCTGGCCCGGCACCGGGATGCCGCAGTTGTCCAGCAGCACGAGCAGCGCCACCGCGAGGTAGCCGTAGTGGTCCAGCAGTGGCGCGAGCCCGGCGAGTGCCCCGGGCAGCGGGGTCGACGGGGCGGACACCGCGCCTCACCACCTCGCCCCGGGACGGCGCGGGGTGGCGGGGGCGTCGTTCAGCGGTCCGCCGCGGTACGGGGTTCGATGTTGCAGTCGGGGCCGGGGTAGATCAGGCCCTCGTGGCCGTCCTCGAAGCGAACCATGTACGGGGGCTCGCCGTTGGTGCCGCGGACCTCGATGATCTCGCCCTTCTGGTCCACCATGCCCACCGACCTGCTGTGGATGTGGAGCTGGTCACCTACCGCTGCGTGCATGGTCTGCTCCTCGGGTCGTGGTGCCGCGTCCGCGGCCGGTCTGCTTCCACTGTGCTGCGGCGCGGGCGCCCTCGCAACGGCTCGGGCGGACGGGATCCGAGGGACTCCCGGTGGCCGCGCTCAGTGGGCGGGCAGTTGCTCCGCGCTGGGCAACTGCTCCGCGAGGTAACAGCGAACCAGCCGCTTGCACTCGCCGATCAGCGCCGGATCGCCGTCCGGATCGCTGCGGAAGGCCAGCTTCAGCACCGCGTCGGCGGCCTCCAGGGCCACCCGCAGGGCGAGCGTCAGCGCCGCCGGGTCGCCCGCTCCGAACAGCTCGCCACCGAGGGCCTGGAGCCGCAGCGCCACCGCCGTGTTGTTGTCCACGCCCTCGTCGAGCAGGTGCAGGTCGTCCCGGACCCCGGCCGGGACGACCGCCCCGGCCAGTCCGAAGTCGACCTGGCCGAAGCCGGGCACCGTGCGCTTCATCGCGACGAACTCCTCCACCGCCAGGTCGGTGAATCCGGCCGGGCCGACCGGCGCGGTGGCCGCCAGGAGGTGGTCCAGCCGCTGGAGGTACTGCTCCAGGTTGCGGGTGGCCAGCGCCGCCAGCAGGTCCTCCTTGCCCGCGAAGAACTGGTACAGGGTGCCGATCGGCACGTGCGCGCGGTGTGCGACCTCCTTCGTGGTGAGCGCGGTCGCGCCGACCTCGTCCAGCAGCCCGGCGCAGGCGTCCAGGATCCGGCCGTACCGCTCCTGGCTGCGCTGCTGGACCGGCCGCCGGCGGGCCGCCGGGGCCCGCCCGGTGCTCTGGTGACTCCTGGTGTCCGCGCTCATGCCGTCACTCTGCCGCATCCGCTCTGCCAGGGGCGAATCACCGGGACGAGTCGCCGCGGTGTTCGCCTGCCGGGGCGCTCCGGCGTGCCGGCCCAGAGGTGGTTCAGGGGTGCGGGACGACCGCCACCGGCGCGGGCGAGTGGTGCAGGACGGCGTGGGCGACCGCGCCGAGCCGGGGACCGACCGGCAGCGGCCGCTCCCGCCGGCCCACCACGACCAGCGAAACGTCCTGCTCGGTCGCCGAGTTGATCAGTGACCAGGCGGCGCCGTCGAACCGCAGCTCGGTCACCACCGCGACACCCGGGTACTTCGCCCGCCACGGCGCGAGCGCCTCCTCCAGCGCGGCCCGGGCGGCACCCTCCTGCCCGACCGGGTCGACCGGCGGCGGGACCACCCCGCCGTAGACCCCGACCGGGGTGAGCTGCCAACTGTGCACCGCGCGCAGCGGCACGTCGCGCAGCGCCGCCTCCGCGAAGGCGAAGTCGAGCAGGGCGTCGGCGGGCTGGTGGACGTCGACGCCGAGCAGCACCGCACCGTCCGCCCGCCCGACGCCACCCTCACCGGTGGCCGCGTGCCGGGCCCGGACCAGCACCGCCGGGACGGCCGAACGGGCGGCCACGGCGAGACCGACCGAGCCCACCACCAGACCGGCGAAGCCGCCGATCCCGCGCGAGCCGACGACCAGCAGCTCGGCCCCGGCGCTCGCGCGCAGCAGCCCGTCCACCGGGTCGGCCCCGATCAGGTCGGTCTCCACGGCCAGCCCCGGGTACGCGGACCGCAGCCGCTCCGCCGTACCCGCCAGCGCCTCCACGGCCGCCGGCTGCAACCCACCCGGGCACGGCGTACCGGCCTCGGCCACCGCCCCGACAGCCAGCCACGGCCAGACGTGCACCAGCCGCAGGCCGACGCCCCGGGCAGCCGCCTCCCGAGCGGCCCAGTCGGCGGCCGCCTCGCTCTCCGGCGACCCGTCGAGGCCGGTGAGGATCTGTCGCGTGGTCATGAAAGCCCCTCCCTGGGCCGACCCGGCTACGGCCGCCGGGCGATGCCACCACCTTCCCGCCCCCCACCGCACCCCGCCCAGTGCCGGACGACACGCTGCTGCCCAGGACCTTCGACCCCTGCCACCCCATGCCGCGCACAGGAAGTCGGCTCGGTCGACTTCCTGCGTATGGGGATGGGGATGGGGATGGGGTTATCGGGTTGGGCAGGTGGCGAGGTGGGCGGCGGCGGTGGCGGGGTCGGTGTGGGGTAGGCGGGGGGACAGGTCGGCGAGGAGGGTGAGGAGGCGGGTGTGGACGGGGCCGGGGGTGGTCGCGACGGAGCCGGTGAGGACGAGGGGGTGGCCGGGGCCGGCGGCCGTGGTGCGGACGAGGGCGGCCAGGTGGGCGGCGGCGGTGTGGGCGATGGCGAGGGCGGTGGCGTCGCCGTCGTCGGCGAGCCGGGAGACGAGCGGGGCGAGGGTGGCGAGGCGTCGGGGCGGGCCGGCGTAGGCCCAGTGCAGCAGGGCGGCGGGGGAGTCGGCGGCGCACTGGGCGAGGACGGCCGCGCCGAGGGCCCCGGCCGGGTCGGCGTGGGCGTGGCGGACGGCCTCGCGGCCGAGCCAGAAGCCGCTGCCCTCGTCGCCGAGCAGCCAGCCGAGGCCGCCGCCGCGCGCGACCGCCCGTCCGTCGGCGAGCCGCACGCAGACCGCGCCGGTGCCGGCGATCAGGACGGTGCCGGTGCCGTCGGTGACGCCGCCGGAGGCGAGCGCGGGAACGGTGTCGGGGACCAGCCGGACCGGGCAGGGCAGGCCGAGGGCGGTCCGGCAGCGGTCGGCGAAGCCATCCGGGCGGGCCAGCGCCCCGTACCCGGCGAGGCCGATCAGGCAGGAGGCGACCCGCCCCGGCTCCCGCCCGCCCAGGGCGGCCGCCACCGCCGTGGCGAGCGCCGCGAGCGCGTGCTCCTCGCCTGGCCCGGCCGGGTTCGCGCCGGGGCCCTCGCCGCGCCCGTGGACGGTGCCGGCGGCGTCCAGCAGGACGGCCCGGGTCCGGCTGCCGCCGGCGTCGACCCCGAGGTGGAGGGTGGTCATCGGGCGGCTCCCGGCGGGGGTGGGATGCGGTGGGGTCCGAGGACCCCAGGTTACGTCCGGTCCACCGCCGCGCCCTGAGCTCGGCGCCGGGGGGGGAGGTGGCGGCGGGGCCGGGGGCCGCCGCCACCGGCGGAAAGTGGCTGGTCACGGTGGGGTCGAGTCGGCAGGATGGCCGGCATGAGCGCCGCATTCACGATGGCCTGGCAGCACGCCGCAGGCCTGATCATGCCCGAGCAACTGCCCATGAGGGCCGCCGAGTTGTTGGCGGCCGGCGAGGACTCGCCGGCTCTTCGCGACCTGGCCGGGCGGTCCCGGCACGAGGACACCGCGGAGTTGGGGCAGCTGTTCCGGCAGACGTTGGCCGATCTCGGCCAGGACGTTCCGGACGAGGACACCGTCGGGCGGTGCCTGCTCCACCACCTGGCGGCCGGGCTGGAGGCCGGCGAGGTCACCGCCACGGAGGTCTGCACCCGGCTCTGGGACGGCGGCGCGGCCGAGACCGACCTGGAGAAGGCGTTCCTCAGGGCGGCCGTCGATGCGGTGGAATACGTCGACTACTACGAGCTCTACAACCCGGCGGCCTACCGGGCCTGGGAGGAGAAGCTGCGGGCGGCCGCTCGGGCGCTGGCCGCCGAGCGCGCGACCGGGCCGCTGGGGGCGGGCGGGTCGTAGCGCGTAGCGTGGTGTTCGAGGCCTGTGACGGAGGTTGAAATGCCTGTCAAGGAAATTCACGATCACGGCCGCGTTCTCCTGAGCGAGACCGAACACCACGGTCACCGGATCGACGATCCGGGCGACCTGCGGGCACGAATCGTGCAGCACGCACTGTTCGCCGGACATCTGGTGGTCACGGATTCGCAGGTGCTGAACAATGCGGCACTGCGCCCCTTGCTCGGCGAGCGGCACGAATCCGACGACCCGTCCTATCTGGCCGACCTGGCTGCGCTGGTCGGCGCCGACCTGCTCTTCGTGGCCCGGCGTGATTCGGCCGGCTCCCTCCGCGAGGTTCGCGACGGGCACGCGAGCAGAGACGTCCAGGGGGTGCCGAGCGAGGAGTACGCCGACACGATCGACGAGATCTCGGAAGGGCATCACGTTTTATATTCCGGCAGCAAGGTGTCCGACCGGTTCAAGGAGCGTACGGTCGAACACCTGAAGGCGCTCATCGAGCCGCCGGAGGACGACTTCGCCAGGACTCTGCGAGCAGCGGTGGGGTGGATCGACGAACAGGATCCCTTCTACTACAACTCCCTGCGGCAATGGTCGGCGCATTACGCCTCGCACAACGAGGCGGCGTCCGATCTGGCTCTTGAATCCGTGGAGAAGACGACCAACTGGGCGTACCGGACGGCAGTTCCCAGCGCGCTGGACGTTCCGATCGCGTGGGGCGCCGTGCACACGCCCACCACCGTCGCCGTCCGGGGTGATGTGCACCGGGATGATGAACTCATGCCGAGTTGGGAGCTCAATCCCCGGATCCTCAGGCGACTCCCCGCGGAGATCGTCTGTGAGTCCACCCAACTGGCGTCGCGCGGGGTGGTCGTGGAGCAGTTCGCCAGGGTCCACGCCCACCAGCAGGTGGACGCAAAGTCGCTGGAGGACAACGCCCGGGAATACCTGCACCACCTCCAGGCTGCGGCCCTGGCCGCGTTCCGTGGTTCGTATGACGAGGCACTGGACGCGGTGCGTGACGAGCGAGGCGCCAGGCTTCACGTCTCGATGTCCACGGAGGTGGGCGCCGTTGCCAGCTCTTTCATCACGCTGGGTAGCGCTGGTCTGGATGTGAAGGCGCTGATGTTGAACCTGTTGGCCGTGCCGGCGTCCGTGCTGGTCGACAGCAGGGAAGCCGGGCGCCAGCGGAGCAAGGACCGGATGCGCGAGTGGCTGGAGAAGGAGTGCGACCTTTCCGACGAGGCCAAGCTGCTCCGTGTCGTCAGTCGGGAGGAGCCGTTCGACTGAGCTCCGCCTGCACGGCCTGCGCCAGTGCGGTGGCGGCGATGGTGATGCCGCACCGCACCTTCCCCTGGGCCGTGGCGTCCAGCAGTTTCTGCGGGGTGAACCAGGCGGGTGCTCCGAGGGACTCCATGCGCTCGGGTGACTGCTTCTCGAAGTGGGGGCCGGTCACCTGGGCTTCGACGACGTGGACGGGGGTCTCGATGAGGCCGGTGTCGGCGAAGAGGGTGCCGACCTCGGTCACGACGGAGGCGCGCAGACCGGCCTCTTCCCACAGTTCCCTCGCGGCGGCCGCGTCGACCGTCTCGCCGTCCTCCTGGCCCCCGCGCGGGAGCTCCCAGGAAACATCGGCAACGGAATAGCGGAAAGAGGGAACCAGCGCGACCAGATCGCCCCACCGGGGGATCACCACCACGCCCGGATTCGCCCACCGCCACCTGAGGTACCGACCGGGCTTACCGCCGGCGGAGGTCACCTCGTCGTCGAAGAGGGTTCCGTGCGCGTTGCGGAAGACCTCCACCGCGCGCTGTCGCCGGATCGGGGCTGGCTGCATCGGACTCCTCGGAGATCGTGGCCGGGTTCAACTGTCCTCCGCCGCCGGTCGGCCTGCCACAGGCAGGCCACGGGCCGGCTGGTCAGCCGATCCCGAACCAGCCGAGGACGGTCTGGGCGAGCAGGACGGTGGACATGGCGGCCACGCCGACGACCACGGCGGTGGCCGCGATGCGGTAGCGGGGGCCGTTGACGGCGTCGCCCAGGACGGCGCGGCGGTTGGTGAGCACGAGCAGGTAGACCAGCACGATCGGGCTGATCAGGCCCTGGAGGACCTGGGTGCCGATGAGCAGCTGGATGACGTCGACGGGGGTGAGCGCGACGACGGCGCCGAGGGCGATCTGCGCGGTGAACAGGCCGAGGAACAGCGGGGCGTCGCGGAAGCTGCGGGAGACGGAGCGCTCGACGCCGGCGGCCTCGCCGATGGCGTAGCTGGCCGAGAGCGGTACGACGGCTCCGGCCAGGGCGGAGGCGCCGATGAGCCCGAAGGCGAACAGCAGCTCGGCCCCGTGCCCGGCGACCGGGGTGAGGGCCTCGGCGGCCTGAGCCGCGGACTCCAGCGGGCCGGTGCCGCCGATCGCGGCGGCGGTGGCGATGATGATGGTCAGGCTGATCAGGCAGGCGAACACCGCGCCGAGGACGGCGTCGGCGCGGATCAGCCGGTAGTCGGCCGGCTTGGCGCCGCGGTCGACGACACCGGCGGCGGCGTAGAACTGCATGTACGGGCTGACGGTCGTGCCGATGAGGGCGACGGCCAGCAGGATGAAGTCCTTGCTCGGTTCGAGGTGCGGGACGACCAGGTGCTCGCCGACCTGCCCCCAGTCGGGGCTGCCCAGGACCATGGCGACCGGGTAGGCGAAGAAGGCCAGCGACATGATCAGGAAGATGCGCTCGGCCCACTTGTAGGAGCCGAACAGCACCAGTGACCAGAGCAGGACGGCGGCCGGCGGGATGACCGCCCACTTGGGGACGCCGAGGAGCTCGAACGCGGCGCCGATGCCGGCGAACTCGCTGACCACCAGGCCGGTGTTGGCGAGCAGCAGGCAGAAGACGGCCAGTGCGGTGAGGCGGAGGCTGAACTGTTCGCGGATCAGGGCCCCGAGGCCCTTGCCGGTGTGGGCGCCGAGTCTGACGGCCATCTCCTGCACCATGACCAGGGCGACGGTGACCAGCACCATGAAGAACAGCGTGCCGTAGGTGAACTGGGCCCCGGCCGAGGCGTAGGTGGCGATCCCGGCGGCGTCGTTGCCGGCGTTGGCGGCGACCAGGCCGGGTCCGGCGACCATGGCGATGGCGGTGAAGCGGCGAAAGCCCTTGCGGCGGGGTGGAGTTGTCGAGGAACTGGGCAGAGCGGGAGTGGTGTCCAGATCGCGGGTGTCCAGATCGCGGGTCACTTGAGGAGCCTCCGGAAGTGCAGGCGCCCGCGCTCGGGCAGCAGCGAGTCGAGGATGTCGTCGGCCAGGATCCGGCCGAGCGGGCGCCCGGTGTCGTCGACCACGAGCAGGGAGGTGGCGCGGGCGGCGACCAGTTGGTCGGCGGCCTCGGCGAGCCGGGTGTCGGGCCGTACGGTGACCGGCGGGCCGAACTGTTCGAGCCACGCCACCAGGTCCGCGACCAGGGCGCTGTCCTCGGCCACCGCCAGGTCGAACAGCGGGAGGTCGCCGAGCAGCCGGCCCTCGTCGTCCAGGACGGCGACCGCGTCGATCTCGGTGCGGTGCTCGGCCTGCGCGGCCAGCTCCGCCCGTACCCGGGCGATGGTCTGGGCGGGGCGGGCGGTGACCGGCAGGGTGGTCATCGCGCCGCCCGCGGTGCCCTCGCGGTGGGTGAGCAGGGTGCGCAGCTCGGCGGCGTCGGGAGCGGGCATCCGGGCCAGCAGGGTCTCGCGCTCGCCGGGGTCGAGGTCGCGCAGCGCGTCCGCGGCCTCGTCCGGCTCCATCTCGTCGACCAGGCGGGCGGCGTGCTCGGGCGACACCTCGCGGAGCAGGTTCTCCAGCTCGGCGGGTTCCATCTCCTCCAGGGCGTCCGCGGCGTGCTCGGGCTCCAACCAGCCGAGCAGCTGCTGGCGTTCGTGGCGGCCGAGGTCCTCCAGGATGTCGGCGAGGTCGGCCGGGCGCAGCTGGTGCAGCGCCGAGCGGGAGGCGCGCAGCCGCACCTCGGCGGGGCCGTGGGTGGCCTGCTCGCCGAACGGGGCGACGGACTGCCAGTCCAGGACGCGGTCGGGGGTGGGGCGGACCTGCCAGCGGCGGGGGCCGAGCCGGCGCAGCAGCGTGGGCAGCGAGACGTCCACGCCGACCAGGACGGTGCGGTCGGCCAGCGGGGTCAGGTAGAGGTCGGCGGCGCGGGTGACCTGGACGCCGTCGACGTCCACCAGCTGGTGGTCCATCACATCGCGGGCGAGCAGCACCTCGCCGGGGCGCCGGACGAAGTCGCGCAGGTCGACGCGGGAGGTGCGCAGGCGGATCCGCCCGGCCTGGACCTTGTCGACGCGATCGGCGGCGAGGAAGGCGCGGCGCCGTCCTATTCGGATGATCAGACCGGTGACCGGGGGGTAGGGCTCGGGGCCGTAGAGGCGGGCGACCACGTCGACGACGCGGCCGACCTCCTCGCCGGACTGGTTGGTCACCGGGCCGCCGATCAGTCCGGCGACGGACACCAGCGAGTCCCGGACGGTGCGGGTGGCGGAGGCACGGCGCGCGACCTCGACCTTGCGGTCGCGCAGCCGGGCCGTGGCGGACATGAGCAGAGTGGCGGCAGCCACGAGGAACACCCCCTGGGCCCCGGCGGGAACGGGGCGGCGGGCAGCCCGGAACACGCCTGTCCGCCCCTGACGGCGGCAGCGCCGGGCCGGCCCGCGCGCACCGGAGCGTCACGTCCCGGGGATGCGGGACGGGCCCGGCGCGCTGGGCCGGGGAGGTCAGGGGAGGAGCGGGCGCTCCGGGCCGCGGAAGGACGGCGAGGAAAGCGTCGAGGACGACGGCGAGGGCAACGCAATGGGGGGCCGACTATGGCCCGGACTACTGTCCATTCCGCCTCCTCCCGATTCCGGCCGCGAAGGGGCTTCGCGGCGGCGCGGCAAGGGGAAACCAGGGCGACGGCCCCGGCTGCACCCCAACTCGTCAGAGCTTTGGCACTCCACGGCGTGTCCCCGGCCGCGCCGGGGAAGCCACTTGGGGTCACCCCTTGGGCCGGGGAGACCTGTCCTGATCCGGAGCGTCTCTCGACGGGTGGGATCAGTGGCCTGTGTCCGTGAAGACGCCTCACCGAACGAGGTGTCTGTTTCAAACCTGCCCAAGCATAGGCCCCCGCCGACCGCACGGCCCAATCCTTGACCGGACCTTGACTCCGGGACGACGGTGCTGACCAGCCCTCCTGCGACCCTGTGCCCCTGCGACCCGGGGGCCGGGCACGGTCGGGTCAGTCGACGTGCAGGGTGAGTTCGGCGGTGTGCAGGCGTCCGCCGGTCTGGAACTGGAGGAAGATCCGCCAGTTGCCCGGCTCGGCGAGCAGGGCCTGGAAGGTCAGGACCGGCCCGCCGTGGTCGCCGTTCACCGGGTCGGCCGGGTGGAGGTGCGCGAGGGCCTGGTCGCCCTCGTGGAAGGCGCTGAGGTGGGCGTAGCTGTCGAGGTAGGGCTGGAGGTCGGTGACCGGTCGGCCGTCCTGGCTGATGGTGGCGGTCAACTCGTGGGCGCCGGCCTTCGGTTGGGCGCGCAGGGTGACGGTGTAGCCGTCGACCGTGGTGGTGTCGGCCGGGGCGGGCAGCGGTAGCGCGACGGGCTCGCCGGGCACCGTGACGGTGCGGCTGAGCACGAGCTCCGGGGCGTGGTGGGAGCCGGTGTCGGGGATGAAGTCGGCGTACAGCCGCCAGCTGCCCGGCGCGAGGGCGGCGAGGTCGGCGGTCCAGGTGCCGTCCCCGGCCATCTCCGGGTGCAGGTGCTGGAAGCCGGTGAGGTCGGCGCGGATCGCGTAGAAGTGCAGCCGCTTGGTCTGGTGCTCGGCGAAGGCGGTGACGGGCGCGCCGTCCGGGCCGGTGACGGTGAACCGGAAGGCCGCCGGCCCGGCGGCGGGCAGCTCGGTGGTCAGGGCGTTCAGCCGGTAGCCGTCCTGCTCGGCGGCGAGTCCCCGGCCGGGGGCCGACGAGGCGCCGGGCATCCCCGGCATCCCCGGCATCCCCGGCATCCCCGGCATCCCTGGCATCGCGGCCTGCGGGGCGACGGACGGCCCGGACGGCCCGGGCGCGGCGGACGGCACGGCCGGAACGGATGCTGCCATCCCGAGCACCAGCAGCACGGGCACGCACGAGGCGAGCAGCCAACCCCGGGAGAACGGGCGAGGAGTAGCGGTCATCGGCGGTTCTTCCCGTGGTCGTCCGGGGCCGACGGATTCGGCCGCGCTACCGGGGAGACCGCCGACGGGCGGCCGCGATAACGAAAACCCCGCACGGGAACCAGGCGACGACCCGGCCTCAGGTCCGGCCCGCCCGCCGACTCGCCCGTTGCCCGGCCTGGCGACTCGCCCGCCGGCCGCGCCACCGCCGCACCACGGCGAACAGCACCGCGAGGGCGGCGGTGGCGGCGAGGACCAGCAGCCAGTTGCGCAGATAGGGCAGCGGCAGCACGGACGGGTTGCCGTGGTCGTCGTCGGCGCGCAGGACGGCGGGCAGCCCGACGGCGGTGACGGCGGCCGCGACGATCAGCCAGCCGCGCAGCACCGGCCCGCGCGCCAGGTACGCGCCGACCAGGCAGAGCAGCGGCACCCAGAGGCCGTCGTGCAGCACCAGCCCGCCGACCGCCCAGCCGAGCACGTCGAGCGGGTCGGTGATGTACGCGTCGGCGAGCAGCCCGGACAGGCCGTAGCCGATCAGGGCGAGGCCGCCGGCGAGCAGGGTGAGGCGGAGCCAGCGGATCATCAGATCACCTCGATCCGGACGACCCACTTGGTCTGCAGGACGCCGGGCCGGTTGGGCGCGATGATCCGCGCGGGGTAGCCGTGGTCCGCCGTCAGCACCTGGCCGTTGACGCGCAGGGCGAGTAGGGTGAGCGGGTCGTCGGCGTACTGCGCGGGCATCTCCATCACCCGGTACGGGCCGTCGGCCTCCAGCGAGGTGACCCGGACGGCCGAGCCGGCCGGCGCGCCCGCCCGGGCGAGCAGGTCGGCGATCCGGACGCCCGTCCAGCGCGCCGAGGCACTCCAGCCCTCGACGCAGGCGATCGGCAACTCGGCTTCGGTCTGCGGCAGTCGGGCGAGCTCGTCGAGGGTGAGCCGGTACGGGCGGGGGCCGTCGACGTGCAGCTGCCAGTCGGCGGGGACGGTCACCGTGCCGGCCTGGGCGGCGGTCCGGTTGACCGGCAGGCCGAGCTCCCCGACGTCGGGGCGGCGCGGGGCCAGCAGGTCGGAGCGGCGCAACCAGGGGACGGTCTGTCCGGCGGTGGTGAGGGTGACGACGCCGACCGCTGCGGTCACCGAGGTGAGGAAGGCCCGCCGCCCGGCGAGTGCCGGGACGGCCCGGCGCCACCAGTGCGCCGCGATGGTCGGCGCCTTCGCGGCGATGTGGACGAGCAGCCCGCCAGTGGCCAGCCAGCCCAGCCAGAAGTGGGTCTGCCGGAAAGGGAACAGCCATGGGTACCACTGGAGGGTGTTGAGCAGCCCGGTGAACAGTTCCAGCAGCAGCGCCGCCACCAGGACGGCGATGCCGAGGCGTTCCAGTGCGTGCAGCACGCTGCGGGCGGGCGGCCACTCGAAGAGCCGGGGGTAGACCGTCCAGAGTTTCGCGCCGGTCAGCGGGATGGCGGCGATGCCGCTGATGACGTGCAGCCCCTGGGTGACCCGGTAGCCGTCCGCCGGGCGCGGCGGCAGGTGGTCGACCAGCCAGCCCGGCGGGTCCTGGAGCACGTGGCTGGCCAGCCCGGTCAGGAAGCAGACCAGCAGCGCACCGCCCAGCCAGCGGCCGAGGACGACGGTGGTGCGCGGCTCGTGCAGCGGCGAGCGGAACGCCCCGGCCCGGAACGGGCCCCGGCGCAGTGATTCGGGTGGCGCCGGGAGTTGCCGGAGCGACGAAAGCGACGGAAGCGAGGGGAGCGACGGAAGCGAGGGGCGCGACGGCAGCGACGGGCGGAGGCGGCGGCGCCGCGGCGGCTCGGCGGGGGATTGGGATTCCACCGCTCCATCGAAGCGCGTGGCGCCGCCCGATCGGAGGTGCGACGTGCTTACGGAATCCGAACGGGGCCTCGCCGCTGCGGGGGTGACCCGTCGTCCGGTGCGAGGGTGGCCGGGTGCCGAACCACCCTGTGCTGAACCGGTCCCTCCTGCCGTCCGCCCTCCTGCCCTGCGTGCTCGCCCTCGCCGCGCTGGTGGTCGCGCTCGCCGCGACCGTCACCGGCGGCGGCACGCTCGGCGACCGCTCCGCCCTCCCCGCCTGGTACCTGCTCGACGCCGCACTGTTCGCGCTCGCCGTGCTGCTGCTGCGCCGGGTGCCCGACCGCCGCCGGGTGGTGCCGCTGGTGCTGGCGGGCGGGGTCGCCGTCGCCGCCGTGGGGCTGCTGGCGCCGCCGCGCACCAGCGACGACGCCTACCGCTACGTCTGGGACGGCCGGGTCCAGGCGGCGGGCGTCTCGCCGTACGCCCACGCCCCGGACGACCCGGCGCTGGCCCGGCTGCGCGACCCGGGCCTGTTCCCGCCGGGCGACACCTGCGCGGCCTGGGACGAACGGCGGACGGCCGCCGGGGACTGCACCCGGATCAACCGGCCCGCCGTCCGGACCATCTACCCGCCGGTGGCGGAGGCGTGGTTCCTGGCCGTGCACCCCCTCGGCGGCGGGGTGCGCGGGGTCCAGGCGGCCGGCGCGCTGCTGGCGGTGGCGACCACCGGGGTCCTGCTGCTGGTGGGGCGGGCGGAGCCGTGGCGGGCCGCGCTCTGGGCGTGGTGCCCGGGCGTCACGGTGTGGGCGGTCAACGACGCGCACGTCGACACCCTGGGCGCGCTGCTGATGGTCGCTGGGCTGGGCTGCGCGGCCCGGGGGAGGGCGGCTCCGGGCGGACCCTTGTGGGCGGGGGTGCTGCTCGGCGGGGCGGTCGCCACCAAGCTGCTGCCGGCCCTGGCACTGCCCGGCGCGTTCTCCGGCCTGCTCGCCCGGCGGCCGGGCCGGCGCGAGGCCGTCCGCGCCGCCACCGTCCTCGCCGCCGGTGTGCTCGGCGCCGACGTGCTGGCGTACCTGCCCTACGTCGTCGCCTCGGGCCCCGGCGTGCTGGGCTACCTGCCCGGCTACCTGCGGGAGGAGGGGTACGACCAGGGGCACCTCGACCGGTTCGGCCTGCTCCGCCTGGTGCTGCCGGACCGGCTGGCCCCCTGGGCGGCGGGGCTGGTGCTGGCGGCGGTGGTGCTCGGGGTGCTGCGCCGGGGCGACCGGGACCGCCCGTGGGCGGGCGCCCTGCTGGTGACCGGGACGGCGCTGCTGCTGGTCGCGCCCGGCTACCCCTGGTACGGGCTGCTGGTGGTGGCGCTGGTCGCGCTCGACGGCCGCTGGGAGTGGCTGGCCGTCCCGGCGGCCGGGCAGGTGCTCTACCTGGCAGGTGGGAGCCGGGTGCAGCAGGCCGCGTACGGCGCCGCGCTGGCCGTGGTCCTCGCGGGCCTGCTGGTGCGGCGGGCGTACGCACCGGTGCCGAATGTGACGAAACGCTGACGTCCTCGCCCCCGCCCTGGCGCCCGACCGCCCTGACCTGGTCGAATCGGGCTCGTGGACGAGGACGTACCGGATGAGGAACGCGACATGCGAGCGGACGCGGAGGAGCCCGGACGGGGCACCCCGGTCGGCCGCCGGGTGGTGCTGGGCCTGCTCGGGCTCGGCGCGCTGGGCGTCGCGGCCGGACCGTACCTCCAGCGGGCGCAGGAGGCCGTGGCCGGGAAGGACCCGACCGGGCTGACCGGC
This sequence comes from Kitasatospora sp. NPDC097643, assembly GCF_040302625.1. NCBI lineage: Bacteria > Bacillati > Actinomycetota > Actinomycetes > Kitasatosporales > Streptomycetaceae > Kitasatospora > Kitasatospora sp. NPDC097643. Next base: position 83,026 of record NZ_JBEOSA010000028.1, read on the forward strand.
CTGCTCCCCGGCGGTGGCGGCTTCCGGTACTACTCGGTGGCCTCCTCGGTGCCCGAGCGGACCGCCGAGGACTACACGCTGACCGTGGACGGCCTGGTGGACCGCCCCGGCGGCTACCGGCTCGCCGACCTGCGGGCGATGCCGCAGCGCCGGATCGTGCGGGACGTGCAGTGCGTCACCGGCTGGCGGGTGCCCGAGACCCCCTTCGAGGGCGTGCCGCTCGCGCACCTGCTGGACGCCGCCGGGGTGCGCCCGGGCGCCGGGGCGGTGCGGTTCAGCTGCTTCGACGGCGTGTACACCGAGAGCCTGACCCTGGCACAGGCGCGCCGCGACGACGTCCTGGTGGCACTGCGGATGCGCGACGAGGAGATCGCGCACGCGCACGGCGGCCCGGTCCGGCTCTACGTCGCACCGATGTACTTCTACAAGTCGGCGAAGTGGCTGTCCGGGATCACCGTCACGGAGTCCGTGCAGCCGGGTTACTGGGAGCGGAACGGTTATGACGTCGACGCCTGGGTCGGCCGGTCGAACGGACGTGACGATGCGCCGACCGCCTGAGCTCCTGCTCCGGTTCACCCGCGCCGAGCGCTGGGTGCACCGCACCACCGCCGCGCTGATGCTGACTTGCCTGGCCACCGCCGCCTGCCTCTACCTGCCGCCGCTGGCCGAACTGGTCGGCCGCAGACGGCTGGTGGTGACCGTGCACGTGTGGTGCGGGCTGGCGCTGCCGGTCCCGCTGCTGCTCGGCCTCGCCTCCCGGGCGCTGCGCGCGGACGTCACCCGGCTCGGCCGGTTCACCCCGGCCGACTGGGCCTGGCTGCGGGCCGTCCGGGCCCGCCGCACCGGGCTGGGCCCGGCGGGCCCAGCGAGTTTCGCGGGCAAGTTCAACGCCGGGCAGAAGCTGTACGCGCAGTGGACGCTCGGCTCGATGCTGGTGATCCTCGGCACCGGCCTGATCATGTGGCTGACCCACCTCACCCCGCCCGCCTGGCGCACCGGCGCCACCTTCGTCCACGACTGGCTGGCCGCCGCCATCGCCACCGTCGTCGCCGGCCACGTCTGGATGGCGATGCGCGACCCGGAGGCCCGGCTCGGCATGCGCACCGGGCTGGTCGACCGCCGGTGGGCCGAGCGCGAGCACCCGCTCTGGCGGCATCAGCAGCATCAGCATCGGCATCCGGTGGATGACGGCCGCCCCGTTGAACGCGAGCTGCCCGGGCAGTGAACGGGAGGTGACTCGGCGATCCGAGGTGCGCGAGGGAGGTGGGACGCGCTACGTTCACCCGATGATCAACACGGGGGAACGCGCCGACCGGAGCTGGTGGGCGCTCGTACGAAGAACGACGGCGGCCAGTTGGTGGCAACTGCTCCTGGTGCACACGGCCGTCGCGGGGGCCTTCCTGGGCCTGGAGAAACTGAGCACCCAGCTGCTGCGGTCCGGTGAGCTTTCCGGGGCCCACCTGCTGACGGTGGTCGCCGGCGGCCTGGTCACCGCCTGGGGTTGGTCCGTCAGCCTGCGGATCCTGGACGGCGGCGGTCTGCTGAGGGCGCTCCGGCCGGCCCCGCTCCGGCTCGGGCGGCTCTGGTGCTGGCTGGTGGCGCTGAACATCTCCGGTCTGACGGTGGTGGTGGTGATGTCCGACCTGACCACCTACTCCACCTTCCTGATTTCGCCCGAGATGAAGGCGATCCAGCTGCTGACCCTGTACCTGGCGTTCGCCGGCGCGCTGCTGCCGATGGCGGTCCTGCTGGAGGGGCGGGGCATCGTCCGGGGCCTGCGACTGTCCCACGGCGGCTGGCGCACCGTCCTGCGGGTGCTGCCGGTGCTGCTGCTCGGCTGGATCGTCTCCGGGGTGATGAACGAGCGGGAGACGCTCGCGCTCGTCGTCTACCCGCGCCCGACCGGCATCGTCGCGGAGCAGGTGGAGCGGTTCCTGGTCGAGGTCGGACAGGGCGCGCTCACCGCGATCCTGCTGTACGCCGCCTACCGGCTCGCCGCACCGAAGCCGAACCCGAACCCGGCGACCCACGACGACCACCACCCCGAGTACATGGACCACGTCGGCTAGGGCCTTCTCCGACTGGCAAGATGCGAAGGCCGTATCCGATCAAGGAACAGGGGACTCCCGGCATGGCCGTCATCCACCAGACCGAACTCAAGCCGACCAAGCTGGAGCTGCTCACCTCCTGGCTGCCCTCCCGGCCGTGGTACCTCGGCGGTCCGGGCGAACCCGAGCTGGCCAAGGCCGGCGGCTTCCGGCTGGACGACCCGGAGGGGGAGGTCGGGATCGAGTTCATGGTGGTCACCGACACCTCCGGCACCCACCCGACCAGCTACCTGCTGCCGCTCACCTACCGCGGCGCCCCGCTCGACGGGGCGGAGCACGCCCTCGTCGGCACCATGGAACACGGGGTGCTGGGGCGGCGCTGGGCCTACGACGGCTGCCACGACCCGGTGCTGCTCGCCCAGTTGCCGGCCCTGATCGGGGGCGGCATCGAGGCCCAGCACCAGAACGCCAGCGACACCCCCGACCGCGAGATCACCCGCTCCTGGACCGGCGACGGCTCCGTCCCCACCGACTTCTCCACCGCTGCCACCGACGACCAGGACGGCACCGAACTGTCCGGGCCGCACGGCGCGACCCTCCGCCTGCACCGGGTCCTGACCCCGGCCCCGGACGGCACGCCCGTCCTCCCGCCGGGAGCGACCGGCCACGTCGCCGGCGCCTGGCAGGCCCCGGACGGCACCCGCGCCCGCGGGCTGTTCGTGGTCCTGCACACCGACCCGCGCGGCTAGCGCCTGACCCTGGGGTCTGACCCGGGGGCGGCGCCCACGGCGACCGCCCCCGGTCACCGGCCGGCGGCCTCCCCGCCTGCGCCGAGGAACTCGGCCACGAGCCGACGGCCGTACGCGGCGTCGAGCCCGGCCGGACGGAAGAGGATGCGGTACATCAACGGGGCGACGAGGCGGTCCATGGCCGTCTCGACGTCGGGAACGTGCTCCCCGCGCTCGCTCGCGCGGGCCAGGATGGCGTCGATCTGTTCGGCCGCGTAGGCCGAGCACTGACCGGCGTTGCCACCGTCCGGGTCGCCGAGCAGAGCGTCGCGGACGTAGGCGCGGCCCGGAGGGGACGCCATCTCGTCGAGGAACTGCTCGGCCCAGGCCGTCAGGTCGGACCTCAGGTCACCGTGATCCTCCGGCGCCGTGTCGGGCCGTAGGTGCTCCACCGCGACATCCGACAGCAGCTCCTGGAGGTCACCCCAGCGGCGGTAGATCGTCGAGGGGGTGACTCCTGCGCGTTCGGCGACCAGCGGCACCGTCAGCGCGTCGCGGCCCACCTCCGACAGGAGTTCGCGCACAGCGGTGTGCACCGATGCCTGGACCCGGGCGCTGCGTCCGCCGGGACGCACCATCTGCTTGCGACTCATGGCTCCAGCTTAATGCGCAATCATTGCGTTTAAAGCGCATGCTCGACGGCTGCGCCCTGTCCCGGCGCGCCCCTGCGCCGGAGCCCTCGCCCGATCTCGCCGCCGCTCTCAGGCCACCGGCGCGAGCGCCCGGGCGGGCCGGGTCTGCTCGTAGGCGTGACCGGTCCGCAGCAGTGTGCGTTCCCCGAGCGGTCGGCCGAGCAGCTGCATGCCGATCGGCAGGCCCGCCCTGTCGTGGCCGACCGGGACGGACAGGGCGGGCACCCCGGTGATGTTGGCGGGGGCGGACAGACGCACGTAGGCGTCGGAGACGCTCTCGACCGTGCCGTCGGGCCAGGTGGTCGTCTCCTCCCCGGCCTTCACCGCGGTCATCGGGACCGTCGGGGCGGCGATCACGTCGACCTCCTCCAGGAGGCGGGCCCACTCCTGTCGCATCAGCGTCCGGGAGCGCTGGGCGCGCAGGTAGTCGCCGCCGGTCATCAGCTCGCCCGCTTCCAGGAGGATGCGGACGTCCGCCTGGTACAGCTCGGGGACCGCACGCAGGCTGCCCTGGTGGTAGGCCGATGCTTCCGGCACCATCAGGCCCCACTGGGTGGCCTTGATGTAGCGGGTCATCGGGATGTCGATGTCGACGAGCTGCGCGCCGAGCGCTTCCAGCTGTCCGATGGCGCGCCGGACGGTGGCCTCCACCTCCGGGTCGACGTGGTCGAAGTAGTAGCTGCGTGGCAGGCCGATGCGCAGCCCCGTCAGGTCCGTGCCCGCGCCCGGTCGGTAGTCCACGGCGGGGGTGGCCAGCGAGGCGGGGTCGTGCGGGTCGTACCCGGCGAGGGCGGTCAGGACCAGGGCCGCGTCCTCGACGGTCCGGGTGATCGGGCCGACGTGGTCCAGCGACCAGGACAGGGACGTGACGCCGTGGCGGGGGACGAGGCCGTAGGTCGGCTTGAGGCCGACGACGCCGTTGAGTGCGGCCGGTACGCGGATCGAACCTCCGGTGTCGGTGCCCAGGGCGAAGGTCGCCGAGCCCGAAGCGACGGCGACGGCGGACCCGCCGCTCGACCCGCCGGCGACCCGGCCGCGGTCCCAGGCGTTACTGGTCTGCGGGGTGGTCAGGCCGAAGGCGAACTCGTGGGTGTGTGTCTTGCCGAGCAGGATCGCGCCGGCCGTCGTGAGGCGCGCGGCGACCGTGCTGTCGGCCTGTGCCCGATGGTCGGCGCGGACCCGGGAGCTGGCCGTGGTGGGCAGTCCGGCGACGTCGATCAGGTCCTTGAGTCCCAGCGGGATGCCGTGCAACGGCCCCCGGTAGCAGCCCCGGGCCGCTTCGCGCTCGGCCTCGCGCGCGGCCAGGCGTGCCCGCTCGGCGGTGACCGTGACGTAGGCGCCGAGGTGCGGCTCCACCTGCTCGATGCGCTCGAGGACGGAGTCCACCAGCTCGACGGGGGACAGTCGGCGGGCCCTGATCGCCTGCGCGGCGTCGGCGAGGGACAGCTCATACGGCTGCATCGTGCGTCCCCTCTCCCACGCGGAGGGCGCCGGCGGGTGGGGTGTCCCCGAAGTCCAGCTCCCGCAGGACCGTGACGACGGAGTGGATGTGGTCGGCGGTGGCTGCGACCGCGGTGTGGCGGTCCTCGGGCAGCGGAAGACCGGCCCGGGCGGCCCAGCGGGCGGCCTCGGGCGGCGTGAGTCCAGCGGAGGACACGGTTTCCCTCCTGATCGGGGGTGGGGTGGCGGAGCGACCCGGCCAAAAGCCAAGGGTTTGCTTTAGTGTGACTGTAGGTTCTAGGGTCCCTTAAAGCAAATACATTGCATTTAAGGAAGCGACCAACCATGCAGACTTCCCTCGCCACCTCCGTCCCCTCCTGGGCCGTGGGCGATGTCACCGTCCACCGCGTCGACGAGATCCCCCTGCCGCCCGCGACCGGACCGTGGCTGCTGCCCGACGCCACCCCCGAGGTGGTGGCCGGCCAGCAGTGGCTGCACCCCGATTTCGCCGACCACGAAGGCGTCCTGCGCCTCGACAGCCACAGCTTCGCGTTCGTCGTGGACGGGCTGCGCGTTCTCGTCGACACCGGCATCGGCAACGGCAAGGAGCGGGCCAACCCGGCCTGGCACAACCTGCGGACGGACTTCCTGGAACGTCTCACCGCCGCCGGATTCCCCCCGGAGTCCGTCGACCTGGTGATCCTCACCCACCTGCACGCCGACCACGTCGGTTGGAACACCCGGAACGTCAACGGCGAATGGGTTCCCACCTTCCCCAACTCCCGCTACCTCACCTCCCGCGCCGAGCGGGAGTTCTGGGCCGGGTACGACATGGAGGAGGCGCGCCGGCAGATGTTCCGCGACTCCGTGATCCCGGTCGAGCAGGCGGGGCTGCTGGACACGATCGACGTCCCGGCCGGGGGCGTCGAGATCGCCCGGGGCCTGCGCCTGATCCCCACCCCCGGCCACACCCCCGGCCACCTCGCCGTCGAACTGACCAGCCGGGGTGGGGCGGCGCTGATCACCGGAGACTGCATCCACCACCCGGTCCAGCTCGCCCACCCCGCCGTCGGCGCCTGCGTCGACATCGACCCGCGACAGTCCGAGGCCACCCGTCGAGAACTGCTCGGCTCCCTCGCCGGGACCGACACCCTCCTCCTCGGCACCCACTTCGCGCCGCCCACCGCCGGCCGCGTGGTCGCGCACGAGGACGCCTACCGGCTTCAGCCCGTCCCCGCCGCCTGAGACCGGCGAGCCGCCCCGCCGGACCTCTCGGCGGCCAGCCCGATGCTGCTCGGCCCTCATCCCCCTGGCGGAGGAGGGGAGTTCGACGGCCGCCGGTGCCCCTAGGGTCTTCCGTCCGGATCCGCGGGCGGGCCGGATGCGGAGGCCGGCTGGAGGGTGAGGAAGTGGCGGCCGTGGGAGGTCCAGTGGTCCGTTGCGACCAGGCCGAGGCGGCGGGCGCGGCGGAGGGTGGCGCCGGCGCCGAGGCGGGCCCAGGGGAACGGTGGGCCGAGCCGGCCGTCCGGGCCCTCGACCTGGACGACGGCCCGTTCGTCGACCTCCTGCGGCTCCACCTCGACCAGCAACTGACCGTCCGGGGCGAGGAGTTCGGCGGACCGGCGGAGCAGGGCGTCCGGGTCGCCGCCGATACCCAGGTTGCCGTCGGCGAGCAGGGCCGCGCCCCAGCGGCCCTCGCCGGGCAGCCGGTCGAACACCGAGCGGCACAGGGCGGGGCCGCCGAGGCTGCGGGTGCGGGTGACGGCGGCGCGGGTGATGTCGACGCCGAGCGCGGGGACGCCGAGGGTCAGCAGCGCCTCCACCAGGCGGCCGGGGCCGCAGCCGAGGTCGACCACCGGGGTGGCCAGCCGGACGCAGCGCAGCAGCAGGCTGTGGTCGGCACCGGCCGCGGGCGCGCACCAGCGCTCGATGTCCAGGGCGATCCGCCGCCCGTCCGTACGGCGCAGCCAGAGCGGGCCGCGGCCGCTGCGCACGGCCTCGGCGAAGGGGTCGTCGACCCAGGGCGCGGCGGTCGCGCGGGCGGAGGGGGCCGGGGGCGCCGTCAACCCGCCACCTCCGGGGCGTGGTCGATCGACCGCAGGCGCTCGGCGAACCGGCACCCGGGCGCCTGCGCGGCGACCAGTCGGGCATCCGCGATGGTGTCCACGTCGGTGAGCAACGGTAGTTGATGGATCGTCAAATCGGCCTCGGTCAGCCGGTCGAGGAGCGCCGCGCCCGTCCCCGGGGTGGACATCGGTACCCCGAGCAGGAGTTGGCGGGCCAGCCGCTCGGTCGGCCGGGCCAGGCCGAGGGCCCAGAAGCCGCCGTCGGCCGCCGGACCGTACCAGGCGTCCACGCCCGTCCGGCGGGCCGGTGAGAGCGGTTCCGCCAGTGCGGCGGCCGACAGGTGCGGGGTGTCCATGCCGACCAGCAGCGCCGGTGCGTCCGGGGCCAGTCGGGCCGCGTGCGCGAAGGCCGCCGCGAGTCGTTCGGCCAGCCCGCCGCCGCACTGCGGCAGGACCAGCCAGCCGTCCGGCAGCCAGCTGCCCGGCTCGCCGTCCAGGACCAGCAGGCGGCGCCCGGCCGGGACGGTGCCGAGCGTGTGCAGGGTGTCGGCGAGGGCGGCCTCGGCGAGCCCGGCGGCCTGTTCGGGCGTGCACGGCGGGGTGAGCCGGGTCTTCACCCGGCCCGGCACCGGCGCCTTGGCGATCACCAGCAGGGTCGGCGGCGGCGCCGCCAGCACCGCCCGCATGTCCCGCACCGCCTGCCGGGTGCCGCGCAGCGTGCCGGTCACCTTGGAACGGCCCGCGCGCGGCCGGTAGTCGACCGGGGTCTCGGCGATCCGCATCCCGGCCGCCGACGCGGCCAGCACCATCTCCAGCGGGTAGCCGGAGCGGCGGTCGCCGAGGCCCAGGGCCAGCAGCCGCTCGCGGCGGGCGGCGCGCATCGGGCCGAGGTCGTGCAGCGGCGCGCCGGTACGGGCGCGCAGCCGCCGGGCCAGCGCGGCGTTGGCGATCCGGGCGTGCGGCGGCCAGGCCCGCGCCGTCACCGGGCGGCGACGGCCGAGCACCAGGTCGGCCGTGCCCGCTGCCACCGGGGTGACGACCAGGGGCAGTTGGGCGGGGTCGAGCGAGCTGTCGCAGTCCAGGAAGCAGACCAGTTCGGCGGAGGCGGCCAGCAGCCCGGCGTGGCAGGCGGCGCCGAAGCCCCGCCGGGGCTCCTCGACGACGGTCGCCCCCAGCGCGCGGGCCAGCTCGGCCGAACCGTCCCGGGAGCCGTTGTCCACGACGATCGCCCGCCAGCCGGCCGGCACCCGCCCGAGCACCCAGGGCAGCGCCTCGGCCTCGTCGAGGCAGGGCAGCACGACGTCGACGCCGGAGGCGAGAGGAAGGGTAGGGATCACGCCGGTCACGCTAACCGCGTCCGGGCCGGTCACGGCCGCAGCGACGCCTTACGGAATCCGAACGGCGGCCGCCGCGCCCGCCGCCCCCTCGCCCGCCGCGCGCCGCGCTCGGGCCGGTCACGGTCGCCGCGACGCCTTACGGAATCCGAACGGCCGCCCCCGTGCCCGCCAGGCGCCGCCCCGGGCTCCTATCCTCGGCGGGGTGAACGCCGAGAACCTCCCCGCCGCTGACCCGCCACCCCTCGGGCGCGTCCTGGTCGTCGACGACGACCCGACCGTCTCCGAGGTCGTCGCGAGCTACCTCGCCCATGCCGGCTTCCACGTGGACCGGGCCGCCGGCGGCCCGCAGGGCCTCGCGCTGGCCCGCGCCCACCGGCCCGACCTGCTGGTGCTCGACCTCATGCTGCCCGGCATCGACGGCCTGGAGGTGCTGCGCCGACTGCGCGCGGGGGACGGTGTCGCGGACGTTCCGGTGGTGCTGCTGACCGCCAAGGGCGACGAGGCCGACCGCATCCTCGGCCTGGAGCTCGGCGCCGACGACTACGTCACCAAGCCGTTCAGCCCGCGCGAGCTGGTGCTGCGGGTCCAGTCGGTGCTGCGCCGCGCCCGCGCGGGCACGGCGGCGACCCCCGGCGGGCCGGTGCTCTCGGGGGACGTCCAGCTCGACCCGAAGGCCCGCCGAGTCTCCCGGCGGGGGCGTGAACTCGCCCTGACCATAAGGGAGTTCGATCTGCTGGCGTTCCTGCTCCGGCACCCGGCCACGGTGTTCTCCCGGCAGGAGCTGATGCAGCGGGTCTGGGGCTGGGACTTCGGTGACCTCTCCACGGTCACCGTCCACGTCCGGCGGCTGCGCGAGAAGATCGAGGACGATCCGGCCGCGCCCGCCCTGATCAGCACCGTCTGGGGCGTCGGCTACCGCTACGACCCGGCGGGCGGGCCGGAGGCCCCGGGAGCGCCGGGAGCGTCGGAGGCCCCCGGAGTGCCGGAAGCCCCCGAGGCCCCGGAGCCTCTCGAAGGCGGGGCGGCGGTATGACAGACCTCCTGCTCATCGCCTTGTTCGCCGCCCTCGGCGCGGGCGGGGCCGGCCTGCTCGGCTGGCCCGCCGTCCGGCTGCTGCGCCGCCGGTCGATGGCCCTGTCGCTGTTCTGCGTCGCCGCCGTCACCGTCCTCGCCGTCACCTCCGGGACGTTCGCCGTCGCGCAGGCGATGTTCCTCTCCACCCACGACCTCGGCGTGGTCATCACCGTGCTCGGGATGGCCGCCGTCGTCTCCCTGCTGACCGCCGCCCTGCTCGGCCGCCAGGTCGTCGCCGGAAGCCGGGCGTTGACCGCGGCCGCCCGTACCGTCGGCAGCGACGCGGGGTTCGCCGCCCCCGAGCACCCGCTCGGCCTGGAACTGGCCCAGCTCAGCGCCGAACTCGCCGCCACCAGCACCCGCCTCGCCGAGTCCCGGCTCCGCGCGCAGGCGCTGGAGCACTCCCGGCGCGAGCTGATCGCCTGGATCTCGCACGACCTGCGCACCCCGCTGGCCGGGCTGCGGGCCATGGCCGAGGCACTGGAGGACGGCGTCGCCGACGACCCGGACCGCTACCTGCGCCGGATGCGTACCGAGGTGGAGCGGCTCACCGGCATGGTCGACGACCTCTTCGAGCTCTCCCGGATCCAGGCCGGCGCGCTCTCGCTGTCGCTCGCCCGGGTGTCCGTCTACGACCTGGTCGACGAGGCGCTGGCCGGTGCGGACCCGCTGGCCCGGCGGCACGGCGTGCGGCTGATCGGCCGCCAGGTCGCCCGGGAGCCGGTCGAGGTGGACAGCCGCGAGATCACCCGGGTCCTCGGCAACCTGCTGGTCAACGCGATCCGCTCCACCCCCGAGGACGGCGTGGTCGCGGTCTCGGCTCGCCGGGAGACCGACGAGGTGGTGCTCTCCGTCACCGACGGCTGCGGCGGCATCCCCGAGCAGGACCTGCCCCGGGTCTTCGAGACGGGCTGGCGCGGTAACACCGCGCGCACCCCCAGCCCGGCCGGTACCGCCGGGGCCGTCCCGGTCGGCGCCGTCCCCGTGGGAAACGGGGGCAGCGCCGGCAGCGGCGACCCCGCCGCCAACGGGGGCAGCGGCGCCGGGCTGGGCCTCGCGATCGTCCGCGGCATCGTCGAGGCCCACGCCGGCCGCGCCCGGGTGCACAACGTGGCCGGCGGCTGCTGCTTCGAGATCGCCCTCCCGATCGCCCGCGGCTGACCAGGGTCCCTGGGCTGAGCAGGGTTCAGCCGCGCAGCGGCGCGGCCGCGAAGCCCACCATCCCGTCCGCGAACGACACCCGGGGCCGCCAGCCCAGTTCGGTGCGCAGCCGGGTCGAGTCCGCGGTCACGTGCCGGACGTCGCCGAGCCGGTACCCGCCGGTCACCACCGGCGCCGGGCCGCCGTACGCGGCCGCCAGCGCGGCGGCCATCTCGCCCACCGTGCGGACCTCGCCGCTGCCGACGTTGTACGCCCTGGAGGTGCCCGGCGGGCGCTCGCCGACGGCCGCCAGGGCGGCGAGGTTGGCGGCGGCGACGTCCTCGACGTGGACGAAGTCCCGGCGCTGGCCGCCGTCCTCGAACACCCGCGGGGCCTCGCCCCGGGCCAGCGCCGAGCGGAACAGCGAGGCCACCCCCGCGTACGGGGTGTCGCGCGGCATGCCCGGGCCGTACACGTTGTGGTAGCGCAGCGTCAGCACGGTGCCCTGGGCGGCGCGGGCCCAGGCGGCGGCCAGGTGTTCCTGGGCGAGCTTGGTGACGGCGTACACGTTGCGCGGATCGCCCGGCGCGTCCTCCGTCACCAGCGCGGGCCGCAGCTCGGCCCCGCACACCGGGCAGGGCGGTTCGAAGCGGCCCGCGTCGAGCTCGGCCGGCCGGCGCGGGCCCGGCGCGACGTCCCCGTGCGTCGGGCAGAGGTAGCGGCCTTCCCCGTACACCACCATCGACCCGGCTAGGACGAGCCGCGGCACGTCCGCCCGGGCCATCGCGGCGAGCAGCACGGCCGTGCCCAGGTCGTTGCAGGCCACGTAGTCCGGGGCGTCGTCGAGGTCCAGCCCCAGGCCCACCATCGCCGCCTGGTGGCAGACCGCGTCCACCCCGTCCAGCGCCGCCTCGACGGCCGCCGCGTCCCGCACGTCCCCGCGCCGGACCTCCACGCCGTCCGGCAGCGCCGACGCCGTCGGCGAACCGTGTGCGGCGGCCAACAGCACGTCCAGCACCCGGACTTCATGGCCCGCACCGACCAACGCCCGCGTCACGGCCGACCCCACGAACCCGGCACCGCCGGTCACCAGAATCCTCATGCCGTGGACGCTAGCGCCCGCCGCCGGCCCGACCCGGCCGTTCCGGGCCGGTGTCACTCTTCCGTAAGAGGGAGCTCGACGGCGGCGCGCGCCCGTTCGCCGAGTACGGCCCTGCGCGGGGCCTCCCCGGCCGGTTGGCGGTTGGCGGGTCAGCAGCCAGGAAGGCGGCTGCTGGCCCTCGTTGAGTGCGTCGAGGCGGCGCCGGGTCGGTCGTGCGGCTTCCACCGTCCGGTCGCTCGCCGTAGAGTGCGGCCTCGTGCCCGACGCCACCGCCCCAGCGGCCGCCCCCGCCCCAGCCGCCGACACCGCCATCGACCCGGCGGGGTTCGCGCGGCTGCTCGACGGTGTCAGGCGGTCCGCCGAGTGCCTGCTGGCCACGGTCGGTACGCTGACCGACCGCCAGGCCCGCGAGCCGTCGGCGCTGCCCGGCTGGAGCCGGGGCCACGTGCTCACCCACCTCGCGCGCAGCGCCGACGTCTACCGGTGGCTGCTGACAGTGGCCCGTACCGGCGTCGAGCCGGGGCCGCGCGCGGACGCCGACGCGCTGGAGCGCGCACTGCGCGAGGGCGCCGGGCGCGGCGCGGCCGAGCTCGTCGCCGACCTGCGCGGGAGCCTGGCCCTGCTGCTCGATGAGGCGACCGCGTTGCCCGCCGATCGCCGGGCCACGCTGGTCACCGCGCTGGCGGGCTGGCGGCACCCGGCCTGGTTCACCCTGCACCGCTGCTGGCGTGAGCTCGAAACCCATCACGCCGATCTGAACCTCGGTTACGGCACGGCGGACTGGCCCGCCGACTACCTCGGCTGGGCGCTGGACGACACCGTGGCGGCGCTGGCGGCCCGCGCGTTCCCGCTCGCCCGGATCGAGGCCCAGGACCTCGGCCGTGTTTGGCTGCCGGCCCCGACCGGCCCGGCCGCCCCGGCCGGTGACGCTCCGACCGTCACCGGCCCCGCCCATCTGTTGCTCGCCTGGCTCGCCGGGCGTGGCCGGGACGCTCGGTTGCGTTCGGACCAGCCGCTGCCGGCCCCGCCGCAGTGGCCGTTGCCTCCGGCTCCCGGCTGGGGCTGATCCTGTAGCCGTATCGGGGTGCGGGGCGAAGCAGTGATGGCCTGGCCGACCGTTTCGGTCATGAGTACCCTGCACGGCATACACATTCTTGATGACCCCACCGTGTCGCCCCGGCTTCGCAGCTTCCTTGAGCCGCGTGCGCGGCGACATGCACCAACATCTGCCGACCGGATCAGGCAGTACGCGACAGCTGTCGACGCGGAACCCGAGATCGTGGACGCGATGATCCGGTTCGAGGAGCGATACGGCGGCCTGTGCTACTCGCCGCGAGGCGGCAACGCCAACGAGTACGGTCTGGACGGGGTTCCGTCTGCCCACTGGACGTCTCATGGCTGGGCCTTTCCCGGAATTCTTGACGGTCCCGAGACCTGCCGAGTGGACGTACTCGCGGACGGCCGCACCGCGATTCCGGTGCCGGGACTGCCGCACAGGGTGATCAACAGCAGCGTCGATCAGCGTCTGGAGGCCGACGCGCTGTTGGCGAGCGTGTACCAGTGGCCGCACCTCGTCCTGCGGACCAGCACAGGTCTCGGAGTGGACCCTTCCATCGCTGAGGAACATCTGCCACCCCGCATAGACGAGGCAACCGGCCCCGCCGACAAGTGGTGGTTCGACGGCAGGTCGGCCTTCGACCTGGAACTCCGTAGCTGGTGGACACCGCGGACAGACCGTGACACCTGGACCGTGCGCTGCTTCACGCTGAACGGCGACGCGCTTGACCGAGCCGCCTCCGCTCTGCGGGCCGCAGTCCCCGAACTCACCGCCGCCCTCTTCGACTGGTGCTCCCTGTGTGGCCGGGGCCTGGACGCAGGCCGATCCTGCCAACCCGTAATTCCCCCAGCAGAGCGGTAGCACTCACCGCTCTGCTCAATCCGCACCGCCACCCCTTGGAGCCGCCGTCCACCGTCCACCGCCCACCGCAGCAGCCGCTTGTGCGTGGTCCTGAAGGACCCGAGTTCCTCAGGCAGGTCCCGCCAGGGCGCGCGCTCCGCCGGGCTTCGGCGGGATGCGCTCCCGCCTCCGCCTGGCGATGAGCGCGCCCTGACGCCGGGGGCCGTGCCGATCCGGCAGGTGCGCCGGACAGGCCGTCAGCCTCCGGTGTGGGCGAGTCGGGTGGCGAGGCTGTGGGCGCCGGCGCGGATCCGCTGCTCGCCGAGCTCCGGTAGCAGGGCGGAGACGTGTTCGGCGGCGAGGGTGGCGAGCAGGGCGTGTGCGTCGTGTTCGGGGTCCGCGGCGCCGGCGCGGGTGAGCAGGATCGTCGCGTGGCGGTGCCAGAAGCGGTAGGCGCCGACCTGGTAGCGGGCGCCGCTGGCGGCCGTCTCGGACATCCGCACCAGGTCGAGATGGGCGAGCAGGTAGTCCAGGTAGGCCGTCACGAAGGCCGCGAGCCGTTCGGCCGGGTCGGGTTCCACCATGCCGCCACCACCGTCGCCCCCGGGGCCGAGTGGTGCCGGTCCGCGCAGGATCGCCTCCTGGAGCACCCGCTCGCGGGCGTCCAGCAGGGCCACTCCGAGCCCGGCCTTGCTGCCGAAGCGCCGGAACAGTGTGCCCTTGCCGACGCCCGCCTCTGCTGCGACCTGGTCCATCGAGACCGCCGCCACCCCGTGTTCGGCGAAGAGCCGGGCGGCCGCCTCCAGGACGGCGGCCCGGTTGCGGGCGGCGTCGGCGCGTTCGGCGGGCGGCGGGGTGCGCAGCAGTTCGAGCGGGGGGATTGCGGAAGCGGACTGCGGTCCGTTACGGTCGTGAGCCATAACCGGACTATAGTCCGAATCTCAAGGAGGTAGCGGCATGACCGCGCTCATCACCCGGGACGACCTCGTGGCCGCGATGGAGACCGACTCCGTCACGGTCGTCGACACCCTCGGCGGCCAGTACTACGACCAGCAGCACCTGCCCGGCGCCATCGCCCTCGTCCGCGCCGACGTGGACACCCTGGCGCCCACCCTGCTGCCGGACCTCGACGCCGCGATCGTCACCTACTGCTCCAACCCCGCCTGCCCCAACAGCGGCCAGGTCGCCGACCGGCTCACCGCCCTCGGCTACACCAACGTCCGCAAGTACCGCGAGGGCATCCAGGACTGGACCGAGGCCGGCCTGCCGGTCGAGTCGGCCTGATCGCACCGCCCGTAGTACCAGCACTGCCCGTAGCACCAGCACTGCCCGTAGTACCAGTACTGCCCGCAGCACCAGCGCCGCCCGCAGCACCGGGACCGCCGGTGGGGAGGGGCCGCACGGGGGACCGCCCCCTCCCCGGCGGGACCGATCGCGCCCTTCCCCACCGGCGGCGCCGCCCCTCGGCACCGCCCCCGGGGAGCATGGCGGACCCCACCGACAGCATCAACGGACCGTGCCGTCGAGCCCGTTCACGGGTCGCCGACGGCCGTGATCTCGTCGCGCCCGGTGTCCCTACCGCCGATCGTCCCCGGTGGCGGGTGGGCCGTACGAGGCGAAGCCGATGCACTCGACGTCGATCTGGTCGGCCAGCTCCCGCAGGGCGCCGACGAGCCGGGCCGTGGTCACCGGATCGAGATCGGAGTCCTCGCTCTCCGCCCAGCGCTGCCACTGGCCACCGAGGTGGCGCAGCAGCGCGGTGACCTGGTCGGCGGGGACGACCAGGGAGTCGCCGACGCCCCAGATCATGCTCACCTGGCTCATCGTCCGCGCCTCCTCCCGGCGAGTCCGAGTCGTCCGGTTCGGGTGCCTCCGAGCCGTCCGGTCCGGGTGCCGCTGGTGCGGGTGTCCGATTTTCCGCCCGCTACTCCTTCCAGACTGGCCGGATCCCGGCGGGGGCGCAATAACGGGGAGTGCCCGGTGGTCAGGCCAGGCGGTAGAGCACCGGCATCGCGGTGATGCCGTTGGCCCGCAGGTTGGCGAGCACGAAGCTGCGGAAGCTCCGCTTGCCGAACTGGCGCAGGAAGAGCTGGGCCAGGCCGGTGTCCCAGCGGGCGTGGTTGACGAAGACGTAGTCGGAGTCCCCGAGCGGGCCGAGTGGGGCGAGCAGGGTGGAGTTGTCCAGGCCGGTCTCGGCCGCGTACCAGCCGGCGAGGTGTTCCCAGACCTCCAGGGCCGCGGCGGTGTCCTCGGCGGCGAAGTGGTTGAACAGGAACAGGCCCGGGCGGGTCTTGTCCACGTCGGCGATCCGCCGGATGCACCGGGCGGCCATCACATGGGTGTCGGACGCGGCCTCGCGGACCACCTCCAGCAGACGCCGGTAGGTCTCGCCCTCCTCGACCTCGGCGAGCCGCTCCGGCGCGGCGGAGGTGGTCTCGACCAGCACGGCGACGTCGTACCGGGCGGGGTGGATCCCGTCGTTCCGTCCGCTCTTGCCGTAGGACGTCGGCGGGATCAGGACCGCCCGGTAGACGGTGGCCCTGGTGACCGCCGGATCGTCGACCAACTCCGCGGCGAGCGGCTTGAGCCGAGCCAGCAGGGCGTCCCGTTCGGGGCTGCTGCGCAGGAACGGCGGCCCCGCCTGCGGTGGCGGCTGGACGGCGGCGGCGACATGGAGGTAGCCGGTCGGCGGCGCGTCGACGAAGAGGACGGGCCGGTACGCCGGGTGCGGGTTGACGATCGTTGCGGTGGTCATCGGATTCCCTCTCCGGAGGTGCCGCGGGCGTCGTGGCGGCGCCCTTCGGCCGGGCTGTTCCGATGCCGGGCGGCTACCCCGGTTCGGCGATCCCATGCGCGGCCGGGCCCGGGTACGGCCGGAGGTAAGCGGTCGTCGGGCTGGTCGAGCTGCCCGTCCCGGCGGCGCAGGTGCCGGAGCGGAAGGAGCAGCCAGCAGTAGAGGTACCAGAGCATGACGGCTCCGGTGACCCAGCCGGCCGCCGCCGAGCCGGTGGCGACCCGCAGCAGGAGCAGCAGCGCGGAGCCGATGGTCAGCGCCAGCAGGACCAGGCCGACGCCGACCAGGCGCGCGGCGGAATCGACCAGTTGGGGCTTGCGCCGGTGGCCGGCGAAGATCCGGTGGTAGGCGACCGGGGCGGTCAGGGAGCCGGTGGCGAGCGCGCCGAGGACGACCGTGGTCACGTAGAGCCCCCGGTCGACGGCGCCGAGTTCGGCGAAGCGGGGCATGAAGGCCACGCTCAGCAGGAACCCGAAGAGGATCTGCGAACCGGTCTGCGCCACCCGCACCTCCTGGAGCAGGTCGCACCAGCGGCGGTCCGCCCGCTCCTCCGGCGACTCCTGCCGTCCGGTCCGGGGCAGCGGGCCGTCGCGACCGGTGTCCGCCGTCGTCATCGTGACCGCCTCCACGGAGTCATCGTGACCGCCTCCACGGAGTCATCGTGACCGCCTCCACGGAGTCATCGTGACCGCCTCCACGGAGGCGTGTAGCCGACGAGGGGCCGGGCAAACGCCCGGGCATGGACGACCAGCAGGCCGTGCGCCCGGCCGCACCCGGGTACCGTGCCCCGGCTCCCGTCGTCCGCGCGGTCCGACACCCCGCGCGGCATGATGGTCGGGGCGGTACGGTGCCGCCCCGACCGGACCGGGAGCCTGCCATGCCACGGCCAGCCGAGGAGCCCACTGGGGGAACGTCGGAGTCCGAAGCGCCGGAGTACACCGGGAGCGGGAGCGGGGGCGGGAGTGGCCCGTTGCGCGTCGCGGTCCGCCGCGGGGGCGCCGTGCGGATCGTCTCGGTCGTCGGCGAACTGGACCACGACAGCGCGGACGGGCTGCGCGAGGCGCTCGCCCGGCCCGTGGACGAGGGCGTGCGGCGGATCGTGGTCGACTTCACCGACCTGCGGTTCTGCGACTCCACCGGGCTGAACATCCTGCTGCGGGCGCGCCTGGACGCCGAGGCGGCCGGGGTGCGCCTGGACGTCGCGGGCCTGCGCCCGGTGGTGGCCAGGCTGTTCGCGATCACCGGCGCCGACAGCGTGCTGCGGATCCACCCCGACCTGAACACAGCACTGGAGGCCTCCGACCGTGCCGCCTCCGACCACGCCTCCGGGCCGGAGTGAGGTGCCCGCCGTGCAGTTCCCCGGCGGAGGACCGCCACCAGACCCGCCGGGCCCCGAGCGGACCAGACGGCTGGTGCTGGACGGCCGCGAGGGCGCCGTGCAGCGCTGCCGCGACTTCAGCCGCCGGGCGCTGCTGTCCTGGCACTGGCTGCCCGCCGTCGACGAGGAGCAACTGGCCGTGACCGAGGACGTCCTGCTGATGGTCTCGGAGCTCGTCACCAACGCCTGCCTGCACGCCCCCGGCGGTCCGCGCGAGCTCCGGCTGAGCTGGAACGGCGAGCGGCTGCGGGTGGAGGTCACCGACGCCAGCCCGGCGCCCCCGACGCTGCGCCCCTTCGCGGACCCGGCCCGCCCCGGCGGCCACGGCCTGCGGGTGGTGGACCGGCTGGCCCGGGCCTGGGGCTCGCTGCCGGAGGGTACGGGCAAGCTGGTCTGGCTGGAGGTGCCCTCCCCGCTGCACCGCGCCGGACACCGGGTGTGATCCGCGTCCGGGTCCGACCGGGCCGGCCCAGCTTCACCGGTCCAGCCTCACCGGCCCAGCGCGTGTGCCAGCTCGCGCTTGTTCATCGTCGAACGTCCCTTGATGTTGCGCTGCTTGGCCTCGTTGTACAGCTGGTCGTACGTCGGGCCCTCGGCGCCGCTGTGCGAGCGCTTGCCGCCACGGTGGCCGGAGGAGACGTCGTGGGTGGAGGAGCGGCTCGCGGTCTTGGACTCCCCGTGCCGGGCGCGTTCCTTGTTCACCGTCCGGGCGGCGATCTCCTTGGCCCGCTTCTCGCTCTCGCCCCGGTCGAGCGCGCTCTCCTTGATGTGTTCGTACTGCCGCTCCCGCTTGCGGCTGGATCCCTGGGGCATGGCCGTGGCTCCCTTCTCACCGGGGTCGTTGCCGAGCTGCGCCTACCCGGAGCGGCACCGGCAAACCCGTCCGTACACCGGCCGACCGCACGGGATGAACCACGCCTCAACAGGGTAAAAAACCAGACGGGGTAAAAAATCCACTCGGAGCGGCCGTGTCGATCCGTCGGCCGCCCGCCCAGGAGAAGGCCGTGTCCACCCCGTTGGAAACCGATTGCCCCGCGCGTCCGACCGAGGCCGAGCTGCGCGCGATGGGCAAGTCCGAGGCGCGCGAACTGAGCGACGCGCTGTTCGGGCGGCTGGCCGGGCTCGCCCGGGAGAGCCGCGCCTACAGCTACGTGCGCGGCACGATCATCGAGCTCAACATGCCGCTGGTCCGCTTCATCGCCGCCCGCTTCCGGCACCGCGCCGAGGACATGGAC